>NZ_JANVFC010000029.1:0-52469 GCF_025195005.1 Vibrio sp. NC2 | reverse complement strand
GGGTGTTTTTCCTAACTCATAATGGATAGGCTAAAGAGATGTTTTTCCCAACGCATCTCTCAAGTGCGGAGCGCATCATAGCAAACACGTTAAACCTGTAAAGAGTTTTTCTTATGGTTTTGTGTTGAATGCTGCCTTTTTGGGCAAAGATGGCGAAAAGTACGCATATTGCTCGGGAAGTGAACATCTGTACTAAGGTTTACGTAGTGATAGGTAACACCTTGAGGTAACTCGCTTTCTACATTGTGTTTGGTTTGTGCAATTCGCCAAGAAACGTAAATGGAATTTAATCTAGATTTACACTTCTTGACGTTACAGCATTCATCAGTTGATAGAATACGGTTAATTTCATTTATAGATATTAAATCTCACTTGCAGACCATTATTATGAAGCATAAATCTGTTTTAACCCTGCTTAGCTTGTCTATTCTTATGGCGTCTCCAGCCGCACTAGCTAAACGCATGGGCCCTAGCACTGTCACTGTTGTTACTGAGCAAGTTGATATTCACCAAGTTAGCCAATCTCTTTCTTTGGTAGGTAAGTTAGAAGCAGAACAATCTGTGATCATTACCTCTGAAGTAGCGGGCAGAGTTGACTCTATCAACATCAAAGCCAATCAAGATGTCACCAAAGGGCAGATGTTGGTTCAATTAGATGACGACAAAGCAAAAGCTGCAGTTGCAGAAGCGCAAGCGTACCTAAAAGACGAGAAACGTAAGCTAGCGGAATTCCAACGACTAGTGAAACGCAACGCGATTACGCAAACTGAAATTGACGCTCAGAAAACTAATGTAGAGATCGCCAATGCTCGCCTAGCTGCCGCCAATGCCAATCTTAAAGACTTACACATCAGCGCGCCTTTCTCTGGCACGGTCGGTTTTATCGACTTTAGCCGCGGAAAAATGGTGACAGCAGGTACTGAGCTTGTGACTTTAGATGATTTGTCTGTGATGCAGTTAGATCTTCAAATTCCTGAGCGTTACCTTTCTAAGCTGTCTAAAGGCATGACAGTGACGGCTCGCACCAGTGCGTGGGGCGAGACTCAGTTCACTGGAACAGTGGTAGGCATTGATTCTCGTATTAATGCTGAAACCTTGAACCTTCGAGTTCGAATCCACTTTGACAACAATAATGATTACCTAAAGCCGGGCATGCTAGTGGCAGCTGATATGGATTTCCCTCCTGTAGAAGCGCCGATTATCCCAGTTCAAGCGCTTGAGTATTCTGGTACTAAGCGTTTCGTCTATGTTATTGGCGAAGATAACAAAGCGACTCGTACCGAAGTGTTCTTGGGTGCACGAATCGATAACGAAGTTGTGATCGACAAGGGCATCGAGATTGGTCAGAAGATCGTGGTGCAAGGTATCGTGAACATGCGAGACGGCGTCTTGGTTCAAGAGCTCGCCGTTAATCGCCCAGCTAAACTTGATGAAAATACAGCAGCACAAGAAGGCGCTAACTAATGTTGTTATCTGATGTTTCTGTAAAGAGACCAGTAGCGGCTGTCGTATTGAGTCTGCTTTTGGTTGTGTTTGGTATTGTCTCTTTCAATAAGCTTGCAGTTCGTGAGATGCCTGATATTGAAAGCCCGGTGGTATCGATCAGTACTCGTTATGAGGGTGCGTCTGCCACCATCATTGAAAGTCAAATAACCTCCAATCTTGAAGACCAGTTATCCGGCATCAGTGGTATCGATGAGATCGAATCCACAACGCGTAACGGTATGTCGCGTATCACGATTACGTTTGAGCTTGGTTACGACCTCAATACTGGTGTCAGTGATGTTCGTGATGCCGTAGCGCGTGCTCAGCGTTCGTTGCCAGATGAAGCCGACGACCCAATTGTTTATAAGAACAATGGTAGTGGTGAAGCCTCGGTCTACATCAACTTAAGCTCGACGGAGATGGACCGAACGCAGTTAACCGATTACACCGAACGTGTGTTGATTGACCGCTTTAGTTTGATCTCAGGTGTGAGCTCGGTGGATATCTCGGGTGGCTTGTACAAAGTAATGTATGTGAAGCTGAAACCTGCTCAGATGGCGGGTCGTGGCGTTACTACTTCGGACATCACTTCTGCGTTAAACAGTGAGAACATTGAAAGCCCGGGTGGTGAAGTACGTAACGATGCGATTGTGATGTCGGTTCGTACCGCTCGTTCTTACACTGAAGCGGAAGATTTCGAATACCTAGTGGTAAAACGTGCTTCTGATAACACACCTATCTACTTAAAAGACGTTGCGGATGTTTATATTGGCGCAGAAAACGAGAACTCGACCTTTAAGAGTGATGGCGTTGTTAACGTTAGTATGGGGATTGTGCCTCAGTCAGATGCGAACCCACTTGAGGTTGCTGACTTAGTCCACAAAGAAGTTGAGGCGATTCAGAAGTTCCTGCCTGACGGGACTCGACTGGCGGTCGACTATGACTCAACTGTCTTTATCGATCGTTCGATCTCAGAGGTTTACAGCACACTCTTTATTACGGGTGGTTTAGTTATCCTCGTGCTTTACGTCTTCATAGGTCAAGCGCGTGCAACACTGATTCCAGCGGTAACCGTTCCAGTATCTCTAATTTCGTCGTTTATTGCGGCTTACTACTTTGGTTTCTCTATTAACCTAATCACCTTGATGGCACTGATTCTGTCTATTGGTTTGGTGGTCGATGACGCCATCGTGGTGGTTGAGAATATTTTCCACCATATTGAACGCGGCGAATCGCCACTGCTTGCGGCTTATAAAGGGACGCGTGAAGTAGGATTCGCGGTAATCGCAACAACGCTTGTATTGGTGATGGTATTCCTGCCAATCTCGTTCATGGATGGCATGGTCGGTCTCTTGTTTACGGAGTTCTCGGTACTGTTGGCGATGTCAGTGATTTTCTCGTCTGTCGTAGCATTAACGTTAACGCCGGTTCTGGGTAGTAAGATCCTGAAAGCGAACGTGAAACCAAATCGCTTCAATCGATTTGTAGAACGTGTGTTTGGCAAGCTAGAAGCCGGATACAAAGCGGTATTGCGCCGTGCTTTAAACTGGCGTTGGGCAGCTCCAATCATCATTATCGCGTGTATGGGCGGTAGCTATGGCTTGATGCAACAAGTGCCGTCGCAACTGACGCCTCAAGAAGACCGTGGTGTTATCTTTGCGTTTGTTCGTGGTGCTGATGCAACCAGTTACAACCGTATGTCTGCCAATATGGACATCGTTGAAGAGCGCCTAATGCCGTTGCTTGGTCAAGGTTTCTTGAAGTCATTTAGTATTCAATCACCAGCGTTTGGTGGTAATGCGGGCGACCAAACGGGCTTCGTTATCATGATCCTAGAAGATTGGGATGAACGTGATGAAACCGCTCAGGAAGCGTTGAACGAAGTTCGTAAATCTTTAAATGGTATTCCTGATGTACGTGTATTCCCGTTCATGCCGGGCTTCAAAGGTGGTTCAAGTGAGCCTGTTCAATTCGTACTGGGTGGCTCTGATTACTCTGAGCTTCAGAAGTGGGGCGAACTGTTAAAGCAAGCGGCTGAAGACTCTCCAATGATGGAAGGTGCGGACATCGATTACTCTGAGAAAACACCAGAGCTATTGGTAACCGTAGATAAGCAGCGTGCAGCAGAGCTAGGCGTTAGCGTTTCGGACATTTCAGATACGTTAGAGATCATGCTTGGCGGCCGTAGTGAAACCACTTTCGTTGACCGTGGTGAAGAGTACGATGTTTACTTGCGTGGTGATGAAAACAGCTTTAATAACGCGAACGATTTAAGCCAAATCTACATGCGAACTCAGTCTGGTGAGCTGGTTACACTCGATACGCTGACGCACATTGAAGAAGTGGCATCATCGATTCGTTTATCGCACTACAATAAGCAGAAATCGGTCACCATTAAAGCGAACCTAATGGAAGGTTACACGCTGGGTGATGCTCTGGATTTCCTTGATGAACAAGCGATTGAGCAGTTACCAGGCGATATCTCAGTGAGCTACTCTGGCGAGTCAAAAGACTTCAAAGAGAACCAATCGAGTATCTTAGTGGTGTTTGCGCTAGCGATGTTGGTGGCGTACTTGGTACTTGCGGCGCAGTTTGAGAGCTTCATTAACCCGCTGGTGGTGATGTTCACCGTACCTATGGGTATCTTTGGTGGCTTCTTAGGTTTGGTGTTGATGAATCAAGGGCTTAACGTCTACAGTCAGATTGGTATGATCATGTTGATCGGTATGGTGACCAAAAACGGTATCTTGATCGTAGAGTTTGCTAACCAACTTCGTGACCGTGGCATTGAGTTTGAAAAGGCGATCATTGATGCTTCGGCTCGACGTTTACGTCCAATCTTGATGACGGCGTTTACCACACTAGCCGGTGCAATCCCATTGATTACTTCAACGGGCGCGGGTTATGAAAGCCGAGTGGCGGTGGGTACGGTTATCTTCTTTGGTATGGGCTTTGCAACTTTGGTTACTCTGTTCGTAATCCCAGCGATGTATCGACTGATTTCTGGCTCAACACGTTCTCCAGGTCATGTGGAAGCGGTTCTAAATAAAGAGCTGAGCCATGACAACGTGGGAAGAAGCTCTCACGGTTAGTTGGCCAAATGAAGGGCTAGACTATAGATAGTTGTTATAGCCCTTAAGTTTAAAGCTTGATAAAGAAAGCCCAGTAACTGGTGTCCAACTATTGGGGGCAGTTCATTACTGGGCTTTTTGTTTGCTAAATATTGCTGATTGAAAGTAACAATGTGTTCAATCGATAATAAAAACGCGCTCAGGATACGAACTCTTATTTGGTGTCCAATTTCTTAACTCTTTTTCGCTTGGCGAGCTTCAAATGCGGCCAATTGTTCAGGCGTCGCTTTTGGTTGATGGTTAGCTTTCCACTCATCGTAAGTCATGCCATAAACACGTTCACGTGCATCGTCTAAATCTAAATCGACTCCCATCAATTCAGCTTCTGCTGCATACCATTTGCTAAAGCAATTTCGGCAAAAGCCAGCCAAGATCATTAGGTCAATGTTTTGCACGTCTTTATTGTTGTCTAGATGAGATAATAGGCGGCGAAATGAAGCGGCATCTAGCTTGTCTTGTTCTTCTTGAGTTAGTTGCTTGTATTTGAATTCAGCCAAAACTCTTTCCTTTTCAAGTTAATGATTATCCTTAATTAGAGTCTACACGGCTGCGAGATTGACGCCAATACTCATTCACTGGTTTGAGTATGTACCCCTCATATTTCGAGGTTCTCATAGGATAAGAAAATTACAACTAGACCGATCGGTCTGCGTTGTGTATTATTCATTCAACACTTCAAATTGGACCATCGGATCACTGAAGCAGTAAACCGGTGAGAGGAGAGCAAAGCATGACATTAGCATTTGAAACATACTTGGCTATTGGTTTATCGATGGCGCTGTTAAGCCTTTGGAAAACCTATTCAGGGCCTGCTATTGCCGCGTTTCTATCTTACTCCTACCCAGAAATGCTGTTGTTTAATTTAATCCCAGCGATGATTGCTGCGTATGCAGGTTGGAAAATTGCTCCCGTTTATTCAACTTTATTTAAGAAACAAAAAGGCGCTGTCTTTAAACCTAAACTCAGAAAATTCATGAAAAAATGGAATCAATATGGTCAACTTTCGATGGCTATTTTGGCTCCTGTTTTAGTCGGAATTCCGAGTTATACCTTTGTTTCCAAACGATTGAATCAAAGTGGCGTGAAAACATTTGGCATGCTGACATTGTCGATTTTAGGCTGGAGTAGCTTGGCTTATAGCTGTTTTGCATTCCTAGATGTTGGTCAGTATGTGGCGATAGAGAACATTATTCCCGATTCTGTTCTTGAGAATATTCAGCAATAAATAGATTAATTTACACTACTTGCAGTGCGCGAAACGGAGTCTAACTCCTAACACGTGAAGTGTTCATGTTGCTTCGTCGCCATTGGCGATTTGAAAGCTTGTCCCCCTAGATATCATCATTGAGCTCTCGCTCGGTTTTAAGTACAAACACTTCAACGACTCATTTAATGACCAAGTCATCTGAATCTATACTGATACTTGAATCGGCTCTCTCCGGTTCTTGGAGTGTCAGTAATGACCTCACCAAATCTTGTCGAGCGTTCACGTCTTAGCCCCTCACTAATCAGATCTATATTCCAGAGGCCAATGCGTTTCAGCTTCGAATGTGTAAACCGATCAGTCTAATCCTGACAAAGTTGACAACATTATGACTAGACCGGTCGGTTTGTTGCGTTTATTATATATATACAACGTCGAGACGACATAACTTTAAACGGTGAATTTCATATGAATAGATCAATCATTATTGCTGGTTCGAGTGGCTTAGTTGGACGAGAAACGCTGAGTACTTTATTAAGCAGTCAGAATATCAGTACTGTTTACGCACTGTCTCGACGTGAACTTAATACGCAGCATCAGAAATTGAAGCAGATAATTGACAGTAATCTAAGTGTTCCTGCAATCCGTTTAGATTCAGATCTTCCGGACGTTGGGGTTATCGCTTTAGGTAGCACGATTAAAAAATCGGGTACCAAAGATAAACTTCGCGCAATTGATGTTGACCTAGTCGTGTCGACCGCAGCAAACATGAAAGATCTTGGAGTGAAACACCTGATCGTCGTGTCATGTCTTGGAGCTGATAGCAAAGCTCGCTCGCATTACCTTCGCTGCAAAGGGGAGATGGAAAATGACGTTGAATTACTTGATTTTGAGAAAACGACTTTCCTACACCCGGGCCCGTTGGCGGGGGATCGACAGGAGAAGAGAACTGACGAAAAGTTACTTCAAGGTGCTCTGAAAGTACTTAAGCCGATGATGATCGGCAGTATGAAAAAATATCGACCAATTCAAGTATCGAATATTGCAAACAGCATTTTGATTCATTTGACATTTCCGAGCTCTAGAAAGGTGGAGAGATTAGATTCTCTCGACATGATGAAGCTAGCGTCTTAGCCCCATCTCGGCATGAGCGAGCGTCTGCGATGTTTAAACCTGAATGTAGGAAGAGATACTAATGAGATACAAAGTAACATTTTTGCTGATGATTCTTGTGATGGCCGGGGAAGCGTTCAGTCATGAGCTAAAAGCCGAGCCTTCGCACGCGCAATTTGAATCGTGGGCATACGATGATTATCGAATGGTCGCAGAAAATACTCGCACATTATGGTTTGTCGACTATTACGATATTAGTCACTTGAAAAGCAAAGAAGGTGATAGCGCACTTCTATTGACGTTTACGCCGGATAAGTTAACACAAGAAAAAGTCACAACATCCACTATTGAGGCGCTAGAAGAGTCAAACCCTGGCATCAATATGAAAGACTCAAATATTCAAAAACTAGTGGATAGCCTATCCATGCCGCTCATTAAAGACGATGTGATTGCCATTATCTACAAAGGGGAAGCGATGCAGATTCAATATAACAATGACGTTGTGTATCAGGCTAAAGCATCTTCAAAACAGAGTGTTGCTTTAAGGAATATCTGGCTAGGCGAGACCCCTGTTGATGATTTGCTATAAGAGCCAACTAAATTGGGGCAAGTTCCTCATGATAATGGTGCTAACTTTGCCATCGTTCGTTGCTATGAGTGGAGAAAATATGATGACGAGAACGGATAAAGCTGAATACAGAGAGTTTGCGAAGGGACTTAAGTATGAGTTGGTATTTCGAAATTTAGGTAAACAGGTATTTTCTGAACTCAAACACAACCCGCCAGGCAGTATGACAGCAAACAGTTTGGACTTGCTCAGCAAAATGGAACAACACAATACCATTGTGATGAACCCTGTTCGCGAACAGTACGGTGTTGATAGCACTATTCGTTGTAAAGATAGGTTTTTCGCTAAAACAGTGACGTTGTCTTTGAAAGTGATGCCATATTTAGGGGCGAAATATTTAGAGGGCAGCGCAGAGCGATTTGTTCACCAGCTTAAGGATATTCAAGCATCCAGCCCAGTCGGTTATGAAAAAGAAATGACTTATATGGTAGAGCATGAAAAAGCACTGTATGGGTACTTAGTCCACTTGAATGATGGTGACCCAAAGCGCGCCCATTCGCTCCTTGAAGACTTTGTTTCCGAGCATAATATTCAATAGATTTGATTATTTCGTTTTGCCTTCAATCATTTTCAAACTCTAGAGAGGTTATCTATGAAAAAACTGTCTTTAATTGCTTTGTTTGTTCTGCCCATTCTAGGTTGTGAAACGACCGTTGATCAGAACGCTCATCAATCTCAACTAAATGCCGTTGATGAGAGTGTGCTCATTGTTGATCGAAACGCTGAAGATAAACGGCTAGATAAAGTGTTAACTATCGACCATTCTCGATTAGCTGAACAGGCAAATGAATATTTGGTGCCAAGTCGGGTGGATTTTTATACCGACGATCAGTTGAATACCCAGTTGCTCAAAGACAATTTACAGGTGGGGCTCGATTTACCATTTCGTATTTTGAATTATGTTGAAAATGGTGAGCAAAAAGTAATTTATACCGATGCTCAGTTTATTCAAAAGCGACACGGAATAATGGATAACGAAGCCCTTGAGCAGTACGCAGAAAAAACGGCATCGCTAACGAATGGGTTAGATAACATTGCACCAGTTCAGAGCGAAGGCTTAACAAAGAACTACGGCATTGAAACATTGGTATCAGAGTATGATTTTGAAACGACACTGAACAATATTAAACGAGATGTTCTTGCTCAAGATGACACGGTTTGGTTTATGAACTGGGACTTTAAGGCTAGAGCAGAAGCGATTGGGGAGTCTCTACCTAATGCGACCTTACTCGTTTTTGGTGGGCCAGCGCCAGGTGCAAAAGCAATGACCGATTTCCCAAGTATTGGATTGGATGCTTTTGGCCAAAAAGTATTAGTGACTGAAGAAAATGGTCAAGTGACGGTTGCTTACAATAATATTGTCGACATGTCTGAACTCCATTATCAGGACAATGCAATTTCTCATAAGGTCATCAACTTTCGATTAGGTAAAACTCTCGGCGGTGCGGTAGGAAAATAATCTATCGCCTTACTATTTGTATCGATAATTAACATCTAATTAATTCATATTAATAACAAGCCATGGTTATTTTAAATTATGGCATGGCTTTTTATTACCTAAAAACAACGGCTAATTTAATAGCCTAATTTTAGCACTACCATTTTGGCATTGAAGTTTAACCATTGGAATATCATGAAAAAACAACTTATAACATTATCTTCTTTATTTGTTATTTCTTTTTCTAGTGTAGTATCTGCAAACGATACAACGCATAAAGAAAATGTAGAGCAAGGGGTACAATCTGAAACAAAATATCACAACCAAGATATTAGAAATGTTCAGAGTAATATTAAGACTGGGTATGATAGTAATGAATATGGAGAGCAACTATCAATTGAAGGAACATATGGTATTAATGATAAAGCCAGTGTCGGCTTGAGCTATAGTGCATTTGGTTCTGATAATGTTAGCGATGAAGATTATGACGTAGTAACGCTTTCTGGTCAGTATTACCTTTCTGATAACATTGTTCTTGACGGTGAATGGAATACTTCTGAACACTTCGACAATCTCACTATTGGTAGTAATTATGTTGCTGATACAGGTTTTGGTGTGTGGAATGTGGGTGCAAACTACTCGAGTGGCGATGTGAGCGATGGCCTTGATGTTGAGGCTGGTGTCTTAGTGCCATTTGGTAACATGTATTACCGCGGTGATTTTACTTACTTCTTGGATTCTGATGTCGACACTGTGTTTGAAAATGCTCTGGGTTGGACTAACGGCAATGTTGATGTGAATGCATCCGTAACTATGTATGAATTTGACGATACCTCTGTTGGTATTGAATTCGGTTACTATTTCTAAGTCGTAGGTAGATGAAATGAAAATCTTCAGTAAAAATAGCACGATCAAGCTTGCGGGTATCCTGTTACTTGCCCCAGTTCTTAACGGTTGTGTCGGTAGCAATTTCACGACTAAAAAGTTAATGGAATTCAACGTAAAGGTTGTTGATAACCGCTATGCACGTGGCGGTGTTAACTTCTTATTGGTACCCGTTTATGGCTTTACAACATTGGCAGATTACTTCGTTGTTAACTCAATCGAGTTCTGGACGGGGTCAAACCCTTTCGACGGCACTCCACATATCTTTGATAGTAAAGTCGAGACAATGATTGATATTAACGGTGATCTTGATCCTTCACTGCGTGATGCACCGATTGATCCTCTGACGTACCACAACATTGAAGACAGTCACATAAGAACCATTGACGAAAATACTATTGAGATGGAAGTGACTTATGTTGACGGCACTTCTTCAACGGTAACCGGCGTGAAGGAAGGTGCAAACGTTAACTACTTTGTTGATGGTGAGTTTGTCTCTGAAACTTCTGTAGAGGCGTTATCAGAAGCATTTGAAGTGAGCTCATAATCATCCATTGTTAAAGTGAACTTTATTGTTCGCCTATTATTTCTAAATATTTACGATTAATAATCAAGCTTTCAGGGTATTAATATGAATCAATTTGGCGTGACTGGTTTTATTGTGAAAAGTAGCCTTACTAAAAAAAATATTCAACCTGTCGATGATATGTCTTATCCAGGGTGTAGTTTTTTAGTGCAAACAGATAACTTTCTAGTGTCATGTTGTTCATTAGATAAATATATTCATAATGCGTTTGAAACTCTGTTCAACACAAAAGGTAAAGTTAAACTGGAAGGGTTTTTGTTTGTAGATACTTATAGTGATAATGCGTCTTTGTCTGTAGTGACAAAAATAACACAGTAATAGCGATTAATAAGCTTCTTAATAGGGGCTTGTTATAAAGAAAAAGGACGAAGTTAACTTCGTCCTTTTTTGTCATTGTAAACTTGTTAGTTAATGAACTTAAGCCAGCTCACCTGTTTGCGAGAAAGCTTCTAGCTTCGCTGCATAAGGTTGTAGGTCACCGATATTCAGATTTACCCACTCGTCATTGAAGTAAGTGTCTAGGTAACGCTCACCGCTGTCACATAGCAAAGTCACGATAGAACCTTTCTCGCCACGTGCTTTCATCTCACTGGCTAGCTGAAGCACACCGTACATGTTAGTACCGGTTGATGCGCCAACCTTGCGACCAAGAATTTCAGATAACCAATGTGTCGTTGCGATACTTGCTGCATCTGGAATTTTACGCATTTCGTCAACCACACCAGGAATGAAGCTTGGCTCTGCTCGTGGGCGACCAATGCCTTCAATCTTGCTGAATGTATAGCCTTTCACGTTCGCATTGCCTGTTTGGAAGTATTCGTGGAATACCGAGTTTTCAGGGTCAACTACACATAGTTTAGTTTCATGCTGTTGGTAGCGAATGAAGCGGCCAATCGTCGCTGAAGTACCGCCAGTACCTGGGCTCATTACTACCCAAGCTGGAACTGGGTGATCTTCCATCTGCATTTGATTGAAAATAGAGTTCGCGATGTTGTTGTTACCACGCCAGTCGGTTGCGCGCTCAGCGTAAGTAAATTGGTCCATGTAATGACCATTCAGCTCTTCTGCTAAACGACGTGACTCATCGTAAATTTCATCTGAGCGATCAACAAGATGCGCTTGGCCGCCGTAGAATTCAATCTGCTCAATCTTTTTCTTCGCTGTGCATTTTGGCATTACCGCAATAAACGGGAGACCTAGTAGGCGAGCAAAGTAAGCCTCAGACACGGCTGTGCTGCCTGATGAAGATTCAATGATCGTCGTTTCTGGGCCAACCCAACCGTTACAGATAGCGTATAAGAACAGAGAACGCGCTAAGCGGTGCTTCAAAGAGCCCGTTGGGTGTGTGCTTTCATCTTTAAGGTAAACATCAATGCCTTCGATACTTGGTAGTTCGAGCTTGATAAGGTGCGTATCCGCTGAGCGTTGGTAGTCCGCTTCAATTTTACGAATCGCGTTGTTAATCCATTGATGGTCAGTGCACATAAGCGTTCTCCTGATCGAGTGTAGGAATTCTTTGTAATTGGTATGGTTCTAATTTAGCTACAATCAGAGAGAAAAACTTTGCCATATTTGCTTTGTTTTGCTTAAATTGTAGAAAATAATTCTCTTTAAATGCGATTTGGTGAAAGTGTGATAGATGCCGTAGATAAAAAAATATTAGGATTACTGCAAGAAGACAGCACCCTGTCATTGAATGACATTTCTGAAGCGGTCAATCTCACCACAACGCCTTGCTGGAAAAGGCTTAAGCGCCTCGAAGAGAACGGCATTATTGAGAAAAGAGTCGCGCTGCTGAACCCAGAAAAGCTCGATCTTTCTTTTACCGCGTTCGTATTGATTAAAACCAGTGATCATTCTCACGAATGGTATGGTCGTTTTGTGAATACTGTGTCGGAATTTCCAGAAGTGATGGAGTTCTATCGCATGGCTGGCGAATATGACTATATGATGAAGGTTCAGGTGAAAGACATGAAGTGCTTTGATGATTTCTACAAGCGCTTGGTGAATAGCATTGATGGTATCTCTAATGTGACCTCGACATTTGCGATGGAACCATTGAAGTACACGACAGCATTGCCGCTTTAAGCTACGCCTAGTTACGCATTAACAATCGTCTGAGTTTAACTATCGTCTCAGTTTAGATATCGCCTCTGCGATAAAAGAAAAGGATTATTCATGTTTGCAAAAGTATCTACCGCTATCCAGCTGGTATTGGCGGTCGCCATTTTTTACTTGGGCTACACCATCTATTCGTTTACTAATAAAGTAGGGGAGATCGTCGATACTTATCCGCAGGTTATCGAAGATTTATCCGGTCTCACGAAAGGGCTAAAAGTGGAAGAGCTGCTAGCGTTTGCTGAACATGTCAGCGAGCTTGCTCCTCAAGTTTTGAACACAGTCGAAGAGGTCAGAAAGACGATAGATGACGTGAATCAAACCGTTTCATCGGTCGACAACAAAATCCCTGCGATATTAGATGAAGTGAAAAATGTCCGAACGGAAGTCGAGCAGGTCAGAACCGATGTCATCCCACCAGCATTGACTGAGCTGAAACGATACCGTGTGGATGTCATGCCACCGATGCTCGCTGAAAGTAAATCGTACCGCGAGCAAACTATCCCCGCTGTTGTTACTGAATCTGAAATGCTAAGAGCGGAAGTGCCGAATATTTTAGTGCAAGCTAATTTGTTGGCAGATAAGAGTCAAGCTTTGGCTCAGGACGCTGCAGAAGGCGCTGTGAAAGGTGTGGTGCTATCACCATTTAACCTTCTGCGAGATGCCGGAGATGGCATCAAAACACGAGTACAAAGCGAGTTTGAGCCTACGCTAGAAGCAGAATAGATTTTAGTCACTCTTAAGTGACGGCTTTTCGTTAGTGTTATAAAAAAGAGAGGCTAGGTATTAAACCTAACCTCTCTTTTTGTTTTCTCGTACATATTTTGGGCTTATAAAAAGCGTTTATTCGCTATTTATTTGAGCGCTATTTAGTAAAGCGCATCACACCTTCTTGTACTGCTGTCGCTACGAGCTCACCTTTTTGATTAAAGATCTCGCCACGAACTAGGCCGCGAGTATTAGCCGCTGTCGGGCTTTCAATCGCATAAAGCAGCCATTCATCCATTTTGAACGGGCGGTGGAACCAGATTGAGTGGTCAATTGTCGCCACTTGGAAATTTGGCGTCATGATAGACACTTCATGTGGGTGAAGTGCCGTCACCAAGAATCCCCAATCGGACGCGTAAGCAAGCAGGTATTGGTGGATCAATTGGTTGTCTGGCATCGCGCCATTTGCTCTTACCCAAAGGTACTGCTTCGCTTCCGCCTTCTTAGGATTGAGTGGATTCACGACCGTCACAGGGCGCATCTCAATTGGCTTTTCGCCACAGAAGGTTTTGCGCAGTTTCTCTGGTAGGAACTCCGCAATGTGACTCGCTAACTCGGTTTCAGATGCAAAGTTCTCTGGCCCAGGAATATCAGGCATTGAAATCTGGTGCTCAAAGCCTGGAGCATCACCGTGATAAGAAGCCGTGAGATAGAAAATAGGGCGGCCATTTTGAATCGCTTTCACACGGCGCGTGCTGAAGCTGCGTCCATCTCTTAGGTTCTCAACATCGTAAATAATTGGCTTTTCAGGATCGCCAGGAAATAGAAAGTAACTATGAAACGAGTGCACACTACGGTCATCTTGAACGGTATAACGAGCAGCAGAAAGCGCTTGCCCTAATACTTGACCACCATAAACCTGTGGTAGACCTAGGTTCTCACTTTGCCCGCGGAACAGACCTTCTTCCAGCTTCTCTAGCTGAAGTAAACTTAATAATTCTTGTAAAGGTTGACTCATCGCCAGCATGCCTCTTGGTAAAATGGATGTCAGATTATTGTGTTAATCATTTAGCTTAGTCAGATATCTGTCAATAAATCATAGGGTTTCAAGACAGAATATGAAAGCTCTCTTATAATTGGTGAGTAGATTTGCCGAGTCCGGCAAACATGTTGAGAGAAATTGAATATGAAAAAGGCTCTAATTCTTATTACGTCTTTAGTATCGTTTGGCCTACTTGTTGGTTGCCAAGCAACATCAGAAACGAACGCTTCTCAGGAAGTGGTTGCAGAGAACACTCAAGTGATTTCAGGAACAGTAAGCTACCGTGAAAGAATTGCATTGCCAGAGAATGCCGTGGTGACTGTTACGCTAGAAGACATCTCACTGGCTGACGCACCATCGACGGTTATCGCAACTCAAGAGTTCACCACTGACGGTAAGCAAGTTCCGTTCGCATTCGAGCTGAGTTACGACAATAACAAGATTAAAGCTAACCACCGTTACAACATGCGCGCAACGATTCACGTTGACGGTAAACTGCGCTTCACTACTGACACTATTAAGTCAGTAATTACTGATGTAGAAAATACACAGCAAGCAGACCTACGTTTAGTTGGTGTTCGTTAACAAGAAATCGATGCCATTGTTAAGGCATCTTGATTGGCTTAACTTAGCCAGTTGAATTAGCGATTAGTGGCAGCTCTAGGGCTGCCATTTGTATATTCTGAGTTTGATCTTTCCTGCATCGCTCACCTCAACCCCTTCTTTAACCAAATGCTGCTTTTGTCGGTCGAACGAATCACCCTTTAAAGATATTTCACCCTTGCTGTTGATTACCCGATACCAAGGCAGTTTGCTACCTTCTGGCAGGTTACCCAGCGCTTTACCAACATGGCGCGCATAGCCCGGAAATCCTGAAAAACATGCGATGTCTCCATAAGTTGTTACTTTCCCATATGGAATTTGGTGAATCACAGCAAAGATTTGAGGCAAAAATTGGTCCATACTAAATGTTCCTAGTTCATTAATACCACGGATCGGTAGAAGGAGAGGGCTATGGTATTTACAACGTTTCAGTTCTTGATAACCACATTATTAGCGGTTGTCTGCGCGAGAGCAATCAGTTTAAGTGAGGGAGATATCCCAGTACTTGCAATGGTCATTCCTGCTTTATGGATTTTGCCGCAAGGAGGTATCGCAGGATTAGCTTTGCTTGTCTCCATGACCACTTATGGATTAACGCTACCGCTACAACCCATCACGCTATCAGTCAGTGTATGGGTATTATTCCCACTATTGATGGTGGTCTTTTCAAAACGTAGCAGTTTGTCGGTCGTGATTATTTCTGGCTTGATCGTCGCAACGCTACAAGTCGGGATTATGGTCACGCAATCAGCAGGTAAGCTTGAAGGCGTTCCTTGGGTTACCACACTACAAACCTTGTCAATCATCGTTATTTGGTGGGCGGCAAATCATCTTAAGCCAGCCAGCCGACACAGCTGGTGGTCATTAGGCTTGATACTTCCATTATGGATGGCCGATTTACCTTATGCCGCTTTGGTTGCTTTGTGTGTAACGGGCATCATGGCATCGATGGAAACACTGACGCGCTTGAAAACCTTCCGCTGGAATAAACTATTGTGTTGGACATTGCCGACGGTTGGTTTTGCGGCACTGGTGATTACCCCAAGTATCGAAGTGCCTAGTCCAGTCTTTGTGGTGTGGTTATGTCTATTAGGCACCGCGTGGATGACAGACTACATCATTCGTACAGAAGATAACGAAGACATCGATATCTAGTACGTAGATAACCCGAACCTTACAAATGCAGGTAAATGGTGAATTTACCTGCGATTTTCTAGTGGTTTGAATAAAGGATAAGCACTTAGACAGCAATTGTTCAAAAATAGGGTGGAAGGGCTTGCAATGGTTGCTGTGATGCTTAATAATCCAATCACTCTTTGAGGCAAGCCTCTTAGAAAACGAATCTATGGGGGCCTGGTCCTCCCGCAACAATAACTCGTGAACTCGGTCAGGCCTGGAAGGGAGCAGCCGCAGCGAGTGACTTGTGTGCCGGGATGTGGCTGGGTTCCCACCCCTTATGAAGCCTGCAATATATGTTCGCATAAATTGCAGGCTTTCTTCATTTCTGCATCATAAGTCTTCATATTTGCACCATAAGTAAGTCTTCATAGTCTATTTTTTGTTGTAGGTTTACAACAAAAGTGATTTGCTATGTTCGACCAAACCAAGAAATCATCTCACGTACACAACATCTGTAAGTTCATGAGCTTGAAGAATGATGCTGTTGTTCGCACTCTCTCCATTTTGGAGTTCGATTTCTGCTTTCACCTCGAATATAACGCAAACATTAAAAGTTTTACCTCTCAACCTTTTGGCTTCCACTATCAATTCAATAATCGTAAGTGCCGATATACCCCAGATTTTTTAGTAACAGATCACAACGAGCAGTCAACCCTCTTCGAAGTAAAACACTCTAGTCAGATTCTCAAACCTGATTTCAGGAATAGATTTGAAGAGAAACAAAGGGTTGCGTTGAATGAGTTCAACAGACGCTTAGTTTTGGTTACTGAGAAACAAATTAGAATGGGACCGACGTTAGATAACTTTAAGTTACTACACCGTTATTCCGGATTGCGAACCGTGACTGAGTTTCAAAAGCTAGTATTGGCGTTTATTCAACGAAAACAAATGGTGCAGCTACAAGAGGTGTCTTTGTATTTCGGTTTATCGGAGCAAGACACACTTATCTCTACTCTTCCTTGGATCTCTTCGGGGCAAATCAAAACAGACCTCAACAATATTGGCTTTGGCCTCGAAACCTACGTTTGGTGTTAACTATGCCATCGGACTCTAACAACATATTTGGGTTCTTTGATGAATTTGAAGCTTCAGAGGGAGAGTCTCAGCAGCTTCCAATAGAGCTAATTCATGAACCTATTGAAATCTCCTCAACTATTGATTCTCAATCACCGAAGGTACAGCAAGAAGTTATCCGTCGTATCAAAATCATCGCGTTCGTAGAGAAGCGTTTAAAAGGCGGATGGACCGAGAAAAACTTGAACCCTCTCTTAACTCTTGTGGAATCGGAATTACAACTCATTCCCCCGAGTTGGCGAACTTTAGCAACTTGGAAAAAATCTTACTTTGAAGCGGGTAAAGACCCATGTGCGCTTATTCCTAAGCATACGTTTAAAGGCAATCGACAAAAAGAGTTCGATTCTCAATCTTTAGTTGATGAAGCAATTAACAGCGTATACCTGACTCGTGAACGCTTAAGTGCTGCTGAAGCATACCGATACTATAAGAGTCGAGTGATTCAATTAAATCGTGGGATTGTCGAGGGGAAAATAAAACCAATTTCCGAACGTTCTTTTTACAATCGAATACACGACTTACCTCCTTATGAGGTAGCGATTGCAAGGTTTGGTAAACGATACGCAGACCGAGAATTTCGCTCGGTTGGTCAGCAAGTAGTTTCGACCAAACCAATGGAGTATGTCGAAATTGACCATACACCAGTCCCAGTAATTTTGATTGATGACGAGCTAGATATTCCTTTGGGACGACCCTATCTGACGATGCTATATGACCGCTTCAGTAAATGTATCGTTGGGTGCAGTATCAACTTTAGAGAGCCTAGTTTTGACTCTGTCAGAAAGGCGCTATTGAACTCGCTACTAGATAAGAGTTGGGTAAAGCAAAGGTATCCATCCATTGATAATGAATGGCCTTGTCACGGCAAAATTGACTGTTTAGTTGTCGATAATGGTGCTGAATTTTGGAGTCAAAGCTTGGAAGATTCGTTACGGCCTCTAGTGTCTGACATCCAATACAGTCAAGCAGCTAAACCTTGGCGAAAGTCAGGGATCGAAAAGCTGTTTGATCAGATGAATAAAGGGTTAGTGAATTCACTACCTGGAAAAACATTCACCAACCCTACTCAACTACAAGATTACAACCCAAAGAAGGATGCGGTGGTTAGAGTTTCTGTATTTCTTGAATTACTTCATAAATGGATTGTCGATTATTACCACATGGCACCAGATTCAAGAGAACGTGATATTCCATACCACAAGTGGAACCAATCGGAATGGACTCCCTCCTACTACGTTGGTGCTGAGAAGGAGCAGTTGAGAGTTGAGCTAGGTTTGCTTAGACACCGAACTATTGGAGTGGTAGGGATTAGACTACATAACTTACGTTATCAGTCCTCCGAACTTATTGAATACCGTAAATATTGGGCATCTAACAATGGTAAAAAGCTTTTTGTTAGGACCAAAACAGACCCCTCTGATATCAGCTACATCCATGTTTACCTAGAATCGGAAAAGAGGTACATAAAAGTTCCAGCGGTAGACAACTGTGGATATACAAAAGGACTGTCCCTTTTTGAACATGAGCGCATACAAAAAGTACGCAGGCTTAACACTAAGCAGCTTGCTGATGATGAGGCGCTTGCGGATACATTTCTGTATATGAAGAAGCGTATTCAGGAAGAAACCGATAGGTTCCGCAGTGCCAAAAGTAATAAGGGTAGCTTGCCTAAAACGGGTAACACTTCGAAATTAGCAAAATTTAATGATGTGGGCTCAGAGGGGCCAAGCTCAATCAGTACGGCTCCGGCCAAAAAAGAAGCTGCGGTCGTGTTCGATGTTTCAGAACAAGTAGCTGATGATGATTTTGAAGATATTGAGGGGTATTGATTTGAACTTAACATCTAGACAGTTTGAGCAACTAAAATTCTTTGAAACCAGCTTTATCGAGTATCCAGCTATAACTGAAATCTACTCCATTTTCGATCAGCTTCGTGTTAATCACTCCCTTGGCGGTGAACCGGAGTCTTTCTTGTTAACTGGTGAGGCCGGAAGTGGAAAGACGGCTTTGATTAACAACTATCTATCACGCTTTCCGCCGAGTTCAACTTGGAGTAAACAACCTGTTCTTAGCACTAGAGTTCCAAGCCGCATAAATGAACAGAACACGCTTACGCAGTTTTTAGTCGATTTAGATGGAAAGTCAGGTGGAAGAGGTACCCGACGACGTAATGAAATTGCTCTTGGTGAGGCTGTCGTAAAGCAACTTAAACGTAAATCTGTTGAGCTGATTATCGTCAATGAAATTCAAGAGCTTGTGGAGTTTTCTACAGCAGAAGAAAGGCAGGCTATTGCTAATACGTTCAAATACATAAGTGAAGAAGCAAAAGTCTCGTTTGTGTTGGTTGGTATGCCTTATGCTGATGTGATAGCGACAGAGCCGCAATGGAACTCACGATTAAGTTGGAGACGAAAGATTAACTATTTCAAGCTGTTGAAAGCTAACAGCCATTCGAGTGGAACGGCATCTTATAGTTTTGACTTGGAGCAAAAAAAGCACTTTGCTAAATTTGTCGCTGGTTTGAGTGCGAGAATGGGCTTTGATGAACCGCCGGTGCTTACAAAAAATGAAGTGTTATATCCTTTGTTTATTATGTGTAGAGGGGAATGTCGAGCGTTAAAGCACTTCTTGAAAGACGCACTACTTATGAGTTTCAGTGAGAACGCTGATACGATAGATAAAGCGATATTGTCACGTACCTTTTCATTTAAGTTCCCCTACTTGGAGAACCCTTTTAATTGTTCTATCGAGGAGCTTCGTCTTCATCAAATTGACTCTGGATCGTCTTACAACCTAAATGGCATTACTTCAGAAGATAAGATACTAGCTCCACGATTTACGGATGCAATTCCGTTGAGCATGTTATTGAGCATAAATGGACTTAAAGCTTAAGTATTACTTTTCGCTCTTTAGGTTCTCCAGTAACACCGCCTTCTCTTCATCACTCATCTTATCAATGGCGCACGCTAACTCAGCGCTCAATTCGCTCCTACAGAAAAAGTAATTCAGCGGCACATCTAACTCTTCAGCCATACGTTCAAGCGTACCAATATCGGGTACATGTCTGCCTTTCTCGTAATGATTCATACGACCGCTAGCAGAACTTTGCTCCATACCAATTTTCACCCCTAAATCTTTTTGGGTGATCTTGGCTTTTTTACGCGCAGCTTTGAGCCTCGCTGGGATGGGGTTGTCTTTTTGCACTTACACATTTCTTTTCAACCTTTAGATAACTTAGATTGTCTAAGTTTTACTGATTTTTGTATACTTAGCAATCCTAAGTTTTTATTGCCTGTAAGAGTCACATGAAGAAAGTAACCAGAATTAACCCTCACATGTTTAACCTATTGATTGAAAAAGGGATGGATAATTTCTCCGTCACAGAAGCTAGAGATGCTTTGCTAAACAGTGCTTCAGCCTTCCCGAGCAAGGACGATGCGCGGAAGTATGTTTATAAGCAACTTCTATCATTTGAGGAGAAAGGCTGGCTTTCTGTCATTGGGGCTCGTAGAGACAAACGCTACCATCAAACTAACGAATTCAAAGCGCTCACAATTGAGCCTAGAGTAGCTAGAAATAGGCAAGCTAAGGTCGATTCAATGGATGATCAAACTCCAAAGTGCTCTCTAAATGCATTAGCGCAAGAGAAGAAGCAGCATGAAGGCGAACTGGCGATTACTTTGGGCGAGATTGAGGAATACCAATCGTTGTTAACGCGTTTCCCAAACGATAAGCAAGATATGCAGCCGCTATTTAATGCGGCAAGAGAACGCTCAGCCAAGCTATTAGGCAGAATTAATGCACTAACCAACTGGATGCAAGTCGCGCAAAGTAAGGCTCCTCAATGTTAAGAGCATGGCAAGCCGAGTGTGCAGCTCAAGTTATCGAGAAATTCACTTCAAACAAGTATTCACACTTCTTCTGCCAAGCGACTCCTGGAGCTGGTAAAACCGTTATGGCCGCCGAGGTTGCGAGTCGGTTATTTGAACAAGGCATGATTGACCTAGTGCTGTGCTTCTCGCCCTCTCTGACTGTTGCGGAAGGGATGAAAAAGACCTTTTCATGGAAGCTCGAATGTTCCTTTAATGGAGGTTTGGGTTCTCTTGGGGGCTCTTACACCTATCAATCGATCCGTTTTTTAGATGAGAACTTCTGGAACACAGTCAGTAAATATCGAGTCTTAGTCGTATTTGATGAGATCCACCATTGTTCGTTTGATGATGAGGGGCGGTCAAATTCATGGGGGCTAGAAATTGTCTCGAAGATCCAAGGTTTTGCCCGTTACACATTAGCGCTGTCGGGCACTCCTTGGCGTTCTGATCGACTACCGATTGTCATGGCTGAGTATTCCGACCCTGATGGCAAGGTTGTTTGCGATTATCAATACGGCTTGCAACAGGCCGTTGAAGATAAAGTATGCCGCCGCCCTAAAATCGTTTTAATCGATAATGAACACCTAAGCGTTAAAGCTGGCAGTGACAATCAACACTTCGCCTCTATTCTTGATTGCCTTAAACAATCCGATGTCTCTTATCAAAGTGTAATTCATAACGAAGACGCTATGAATTACATATTGAATAGTGGTTGCCAAAAGCTAGCGCAGATAAGGCAAGAGTCCCCAAGAGCTGGAGGCTTAGTGGTCGCATCTTCTATCAAGCACGCTAAAGACATTCAAAAGCGACTTGTTGAGCAGTTTAATCAATCAGCATGCATAGTGACTTATCACCATGATAATCCGTTACACGAAATTGAGTCTTTTCGTCACTCAACGGTTCAATGGATAGTCAGTGTTGGGATGATAAGTGAAGGAACGGATATTCCAAGGCTGCAGGTTTGTTGTCATATGAGCTCGGTAAAAACGGAACTTTACTTCAGGCAAGTGCTCGGGCGAATTTTAAGAATCAATGATTCCCCCAACCAAGAAGCGTGGTTGTATACCTTTGCTGAAGAAAGTCTGATTGGGTTTGCTGAAAGAATTGAGCAGGATATTCCTGATAGCTGCATGTACATTAAACAAGAGAATAACGTGCCAAGTGCTATTGATGAAAAACGCCTACCATCAAGCACTGTATCGGAAAGCGTTCAATCTAATCGATCCCAACCAAGCTTACTCAGTTGGGGAGAAACTTCAGATATGATTAATTCAAATAATGCAGGGTTCATTTTAGCATTTGATGAACTGAGGTTAGGCCAATTTAAACAGCGAGTTATCGCCGCATTTATCTAAATAGATTCCGCTTCAATCTCTTTCAGTGTTTTACCTGAAGCACTTCTCCAGTAATCGGGCCCGCTGCAAGGGTAACCAAGCAGTACTGCGGCGGCTTGAGAGGCGCTAGTAAATAGAATGTCTTCGGCTGCTACTAGGCGGTCTCCTGATGACGCTAGAATCCCCTTATCTTCTAGGTTACTACGTAGCTTCGTATAGCCTTTAGATAAACTAGGTTGAGCTATTGTTAATGCCTGAGATCCTTTCAAAACGACAATACCTTCATCCGTAAGCATTGCCTTAGCATTGACTTTTTTTACCTTGAGCTGCAGCACCATACTTTCTGGTTCGCTTGGTAAGGGAGCATTCGTTTGGGACACCTTCGATTCCAACAGCTTGTGCCCTAAAGAACCGATAACAGTGCGAATGTTGTCAATAAAAGTCTCCATGGCATCTCTTTCACCTCTGGGTAATGAAGATGTCGGTGGCTGCTTTTCATTATCGAGGTCATATCGTTTTGACTCTAAGATGATTTCGATCAAACGAGCTTCAAGATACTTAACGTGTGCTTTCGTTAAGTTTTCATCTTTGTTGGTAAAACAAATGGCTTCATTCCAGAATTCTTTGCCTGCTAAATGTTGTGATAAGCGTTTTTGAATATGCTCTGCTTCTCCGACGTAAACAAGGCTATTGCCACTCTCTGCGTTGTAACCAAATAAAAAGTAAACCCCAGGCCGCTGAGTTTCTTCCCATTCTGAGAGTTCTTTGATATGTACTCTAGGAACCGCAATAGCCTGACCCGTCCAGTTCACAATTTCAGCATGTCGAATACCTGTCACAGAGCCGTTCGCCAAGTATATTTTGAGTTGCGTTCCTCTAGTCATCATCATTCACTTTTAACAATAATCGATGCGCTAGATACTATCTAACTGAATAAAAAATAGCACTTTTATTTATGATCAATTCAATGTGATGCACATTAACGTATAGCTGGCTATGTATGATAAAATCGCGCGATAGACCTACACATCACTAAGTTGTTTTCTTCTTGTTAAGAAGGTAACAATTTACCAAAGAGAATAACCATGCTAACAGGCAAAATTCGTAATCAGATCGACCAAGTTTGGGAAATGTTTTGGACAGGCGGCGTCGCTAACCCAATCTCCGTTATCGAGCAGATCTCCTACCTGCTGTTCATTCGTCGTTTAGATGAATTGCAAAAGACGGCTGAGCGTCGCAGCCAAGCGACAGGTCTACCACTGAATAACCCAACCTTTACGCCTGATGAGCAAGCTCTACGCTGGAGCAACTTTAAAGACAAAGATCCAGATGTGATGATGGAAATCGTCCGCGACCGTGTGTTCCCAAAGATTAAAACCCTACAAAATGAAGGTAGCTTTGCTGAGCACATGAAAGATGCGATTTTTATGATCCCATCTTCAAAGTTGTTGGATCAGGTCGTGCAATTGCTCAGCGCCATTAACATGGACGACAAAGACACCAAAGGCGATCTGTACGAGTACCTGCTAAGTAAGCTGCAACAGTCGGGTGTGAATGGTCAGTTCCGCACCCCGCGTAACATTATCCAAATGATGGTCGAGCTGATGCAGCCAAAAGTGGATGACACCATTTGTGACCCATCATCAGGGACATGTGGTTTCTTAATGGCGGCAGTTGAATACGTTGAAGAGCATCACGCTAAAGAAGTGAACAAGCCTGATAACCGTAAACACTTTAACAATGAAATGTTTACTGGCTTTGATTTTGACAAACACATGCTACGCATTGGTGCAATGAACATGCTATTGCACGGCATTGAAAATCCAAGCGTGCATTACCGTGATAGCTTGCAAGACCAAGGTGACGAGAACATCTCCGAAGCCTACAACCTCATTCTTGCGAACCCGCCGTTTAAAGGCTCTGTTGATTTTGACATTGTCGCACCAGATTTGCTGCGTGCATTGGGTAAAAACCCTATTGTTAAGAAAGCTAAGCCAACCTACAAAACTGAAATTGACGAAGACGGCAATGAAATTCAGGTTGAGGTCAAAAAGAAAAAGCCAACTGAGAAATCAGAGTTGCTGTTCTTAGCCCTAATTCTTCGCATGCTCAAAGTGGGTGGTCGTGCGGCGGTTATCATCCCTGATGGTGTGTTATTTGGTTCAACCAAAGCACATAAAGCGATTCGTGAACAAATCGTTTCTAAACAAAAACTCGAAGCGGTCATTTCACTGCCTTCTGGTGTATTCAAGCCCTACGCTGGGGTAAGTACAGCCATTCTTATATTCACCAAAACCAACAGTGGCGGTACAGACAACGTTTGGTTCTACGACATGCAGGCCGATGGTTACTCACTCGACGATAAGCGTACCCCCCTCTTTGACGCAACAAAAGCCAAAGATGGTGAAACCCCAACCCACGAGCAAAGCAACATTGCTGATATCATTGAGCGGTTCAATACGCTAACTAATGAAGACAACACACCAAACAGCGAAAGCCCTGAATACTCGCGTATAAAGACCGAGCAGAGCTTTATGGTACCGGTGGATGCCATTACCAGTAACGACTTTGACCTAAGCCTTAACCGCTACAAAGAAGTGGTGTACGAGGAAGTTCAATACGATGCGCCGCAAGACATCTTGAAGCGTATTAAAGCCTTGCAGGATAAGATGGCTAAGGGTGTGGTTGAGTTGGAGAAATTACTGTAATGGAAATTGTTACTCTAGGTGATTTGTTCAAAATTAGCTCCGGCGGTACTCCCAGTCGTAGAGAAAAATCTTATTACGATAATGGAGATATACCTTGGATAAAAACTGGCGATTTACACAAAGTTAGAATTCAACAAGCGTCGGAGTATATAACTCAATTAGGTTTGGATAAGTCATCAGCAAAACTGTTTCCCAAGGACACTGTGCTGCTGGCAATGTATGGTGCAACTATTGGGGCTTGTTCGATATTGGATATTGAAGCAGCAACAAACCAAGCATGTGCTGCATTTGTACCGAACGAAAAAGTTGATACTAACTATCTTTACTACTTTTTGAAGTCTAAGAAAAATGACTTTATTAGAGATGGAGTGGGCGGTGCTCAACCCAATATTTCAGCTACCTACCTTAAGACAGTTGACTTCCCGTTCCCCTCACTAGAAACCCAAAAGCAAATCGCAGCGGTGCTAGAAAAAGCCGATCAACTACGTAAAGACTGCCAGCAAATGGAGCAAGAGCTAAACAACCTCGCTCAGTCAGTGTTTATCGATATGTTTGGTGATCCGGTGACGAACCCTAAGGGGTGGGATGTTGGAATCATTGGCGAAATGTTGTCATCTGCGAACTACGGTACGTCTGAAAAATCCTCAACTGAAAAGAAAAAATTTCCAGTTCTAAGAATGAATAACATTACCTATGAAGGTAATTGGGATTTCTCAGCTTTGAAATACATGGATATGAGTAAGGAAGATGAAAATAAGTACTTAGTTAAAAGTGGAGATATCTTATTCAATCGAACAAACAGCAAGGAATTGGTTGGTAAAACTGCGGTTTATAGAGAGGCTACCTCTATGGCTTATGCTGGTTATTTAGTCCGAGCTCGCTGTAATGAATTAGCTCATCCAGACTATATTTCTTCTTTTATGAACTCGAAATACGGGAAAAAGACTCTTCAGTCAATGTGTAAAAGTATTGTTGGAATGGCCAATATTAACGCTAAAGAATTCCAGAAAATCAAAATTGCAAAGCCTCCGGTAGAGTTACAAGAAAAGTTTGCAATAAGAGTTGCCGCTATAAGAACTAAGGTTGCTGACGTTAAGCAGCAAGAAGCTGAGTATAACTTGTTATTCAACGCTCTAATGCAAAAAGCCTTCAAAGGCGAGTTAAACCTATAACGAATAATAGCTTTTACCTAAAGAGCTGTGATGTAAAAAGGAAATTCAATGTCAGATACGGTTAACGGTTCAACGAGCAACTTCGGCTTTATGGATGTTGCCCTTAACGGTGGCAACGATGTGTACACCACGCGTTGTGCCGAGATTCAAACTCGTGCCCAAAATGCGGAAAGCAACATCAAAACTGATCCGCGCATTGCAGGCTTTTATGCTCGAAATGCATTGGAGTTAATGGTTGAAACCGTATTTGATATTGATAATTGGCTTACTCGTCCACGTCATGATGCGACTTTAATGTCGCTTATTCATGACAAGGGCTTTAAGCAAAATTTAGAAACTCACTTGTTTCCCAAGCTCAAGCTGGTGATCCAAGTGGGTAACGAAGCGGTACACAGTAAAACCATGCTGCCACAGCGTGATGCCCTACAAGCGGTGAAAGAGCTGCACCATGTGCTGTATTGGTTTATTCGAACCTATACGCCCAACCTAGACCGTAAACAGTTTGTAGTTCAACCGTTTGATGAAGCGCTTATTCCACAACAAGTCTCAATTGATGCCACCGTGGCGACCAAAGCCTTGAGCAGCATTAAACGAGTTAAAGAGCTAGAGAAGCAGCTAGAGCAAGACGACAAAGTCGAGCGTGAAGCCTACTTACAGCAACTTAAAGAGAACGAAACGTTAAAAGCGGCAAACCAAGCATTACTTGAGCAGATAGAGCAAGCCAAGCAAAGTGCTGAAAAAGTCACGGATGCGCACGACTATAACGAGGAAGAAACTCGAACTTATCTTATAGATGTACTGCTACACGAAGCTGGCTGGAAGCTAGAACATAAACGTGACCGTGAATACCCTGTATCAGGTATGCCTATCTCAAAGGTCAACCCTAAAGGAAACGGTTTTGTCGATTATGTACTCTGGGGAGACGACGGCACAGCTTTAGCGGTGGTGGAGGCAAAACGAGCTAACATCAGTCCAGAAGAAGGTAAGCGACAAGCTGAACTATATGCTAATTGTCTAGCAGAGCAATGTGGTGTGCGCCCAGTTATCTTCTACACCAATGGCTATGATACCCATCTGTGGGATGATCATTTCTACCCGCCGCGTCAAGTTCAAGGCTTTTACACCAAAGCCGAACTTGAGCTTATGGTGAAGCGCCGTACCGATCGTAAACCTTTCTTTGAAAATGGTATGCCTAACAGCAATCTTGTTATTAATAACGAGATCACCAACCGTCACTATCAAAAATCAGCCATTACTAAACTATTACAAGACTTTGAGCTAGAGCATGAGCGCAAAGGGTTATTTGTAATGGCAACGGGTACGGGTAAAACGCGTACCGTGATTAGCCTTGTTGATTTGTTGGTGAAAAACGATTGGGTTAAGAACGTTCTGTTCCTTGCCGACCGTAACGCATTGCTTACCCAAGCTAAGAAGAACTTCGTTAAGCTATTGCCTCGTGTAAGTTGTTCTATTTTGGATTCAGGTCAAAGTAAGAACAACATCGACAGCCGTTTGTATTTCTCTACTTACCCAACAATGAAGAACCTATTGGATCGTGGTGCGGATGAACGCCCGTTTGGTGTCGGTCATTTTGATTTGGTTATTGTCGATGAAGCGCACCGCTCAGTCTATTCCAAGTATCGCCAAATTTTTGAGTATTTTGACGGCTTCTTAGTGGGCTTAACCGCGACACCAAAAGATGAAGTCGAAAAAGATACTTATGGCATTTTCGAACTACAAAAAGGGATGCCAACCTACGCTTATGAAGACGATAAAGCGTATGACCAAGGCTATCTTGTACCACCGACCAAAATCTCTGTTGCGACTAAGTTTTTACGTGAGGGCGTGAAGTATAAAGACCTGTCAGACGAAGAGCAGGAAGAGTGGGAAAACAAAGCCGAACTGGAAGATCGCGACGAAGTATTGCCATCAGAAGTGAATAAGTTTCTGTTTAACGAAGATACCGCAGAAAAAATGTTTGCTCAGTTAATGAGTAAAGATGATCGAGGTGGTATCCATGTTGAAGGTGGCGATGTTATCGGTAAAACCATCGTATTTGCAGCCAATAATGACCACGCCGTTTTCCTTGAGAAGATGTTCAACAAGAACTATCCGAAATGGGCAGGCAAGCTCGCACGCGTCATTACTTTCAAAGAAACCTACGCCCAAAGCCTAATCGATGAGTTCGGTGGCGATGAAAACAAAATTGATGAGTTCGACCCGAAGAACCCAACCTGCCGAATCGCAATTTCTGTAGATATGTTGGATACCGGTATTGATGTACCAGAAGTGGTCAACCTTGTGTTCTTCAAAGTCATCCGTTCTAAAGTGAAATTCACACAGATGATTGGTCGTGGCACACGTTTGTGTAAAGACCTCTTTGGTCCTAATGACGACAAAAAGACGTTCAAGGTCTTCGATTACTGTCAGAACTTTGAGTATTTCGATGCTAACCCCGAAGGCATAGCTGTGGGTGTAGCAAAACCCGTGACTCAACAGGTATTCGAGAAGCGCGTTCTGCTTAGTACATTGCTTAATGACCAGCTAAATAATGAAGAGTTTTGCGAACAGAATCCTGAAGACTGTGAGCGTTATACAGAGCTAAACCGCTATCAATTAGACATGTTGCACCACCTTGTGAGTGGCATGAATCTCGATAACTTTATCGTAAGACCCAAGCGCCAAGCAGTAGAGCCCTTCTTAGAAAGAGATCATTGGGACAATATTGATGATACCAAGTTTACCGAGCTAGAGAGCCAAATCTCTGCGCTACCAACTGAAGCTGAAGCGTTTAATTCTGATGAGCAACTTAATCACTTATCACACCGCTTCGATAGCTTGGTGTTAACCATGCAATTGGATCTGTTAGAGAAAGGTATGTTGTCGGAAACAAGCCGCGGACGAGTGGTTGAGTTTGCTGAGCAGCTTGAAGCGAAATCGACGATTCCAGCAGTACAAGCGCAGCTGCAACTTATTCAAGATATTCAGACCCAAGAGTTTTGGCAGGATATCCATTTAGTGACGCTCGAAGAGCTACGTCGTAAATTACGAAATCTAATGTTCGCGTTGGACAAAGATAAAAAAGAGATGGTGTACACCAACTTTGAAGACGAAGTTCAAGGTGTCCATGACGTGACAAACGTGTACAAGAATCCAAGCGTTGATTTAGCCCAGTATCGCAAGAAAATTGAGCTCTATATTCAAGACCACCAAGATCAGCTAACGATTCAAAAGCTCAAGCGCAATAAATCCATCACTCAAGCCGATTTAGACGTCCTAGAAGGCTTACTACTGGATGCAAGCGGTATGAGTGACATGGAAGCTTACCGTGAGAAGATCTTACAAGAGAAGCCGCTAGGCACGTTTATCCGTGAACTCATCGGTTTAGACATGAATGCAGCCAAAGAAGCATTCAGCAGTTTCCTTGATGAAGAGTCTTACAACGCTGAACAGATTCAATTCGTCGATCAAGTGATCGACTACCTCGTTAATAACGGCATCTTAGATATGTCGCAACTCTTCGAGCCACCATTTACTGATAACCACGGCGAAAGCGCCTACGGCTTCTTCGATGAAGGAACCGTAGTGGAGCTGTTTGGAGTGATTCGCAAGGTGAATGCGAATGCTGTGGTTGAAGAGAGTAAGAGTGCTTAGACCGCATTAAACAACAAGTGGTAATAACGACCTTCAGGATGAAAGACTGTTGTACTCACTTTTAACTTAGAATTATAAATGAGGACGACATGTCTTTTTTACACAACCCAATTAGTGATGTTCAATCGATTGCTAATAACTTGAGAGACCGCTACAAAAGTGGCTTTCCCATCCTGAAAGAAATTGTCCAGAATGCCGATGACGCTAAGGCACAAAATCTAATTATCGGTTGGCACCCTGGGCTCAAAGATGTTGACCACCCTTTACTTAAAGACCCTGGTTTTTTCTTTGTCAATGATGCGCCACTTACTGAAGCAGACGTTAAAGGAATACGAACTTTAGGCTTGGGGTCTAAAGCCGATGATACCAATGCCGTTGGTAAATTTGGCTTAGGCATGAAAAGCTTATTTCATTTAGGGGAACTTTACTTTTTTATTGGTAGCGATTGGCAAGAGTACCAGGGTAAGTATCCTAAAGCCGATGTACTAAACCCTTGGGATGAGTTGAGGAAAGAGTGGAACTCTTTTTCTGACTTAGACAAAAAAGCAATTCAGCAAGCTCTATCACCAGTCACCAACGCATTTAATGACGATGCGTATGTCTTCATTGTTTGGATTCCGTTAAGGTCTGTATCTATCGCACAAGCGAGAGGTGAGGATGGTAACAATTACATCTACAACAGTGAAGATTATGGCCGAGAAGTGCCAAACTTCTTAACTGATTCAAACCTAGCTTCTCAATTGGGTCAATTATTCCCAATGCTAAAACACCTCAGAACAATCCAAGGTTGCTCATTTGCTGCAAACGAATCGGATCCCAGAGAACTATTCTCTACAGAGATAGAGCAGCCTATTGACCGTATACATTTCCCTACTATCAACGGGGAGGAGGAATGGTCTGGCTCTATACGTGTAAATAGCTACTCGGCTGAGCAAGCTAAGAGTATCAATTACGTAGGTAATGAATCCATTCTTGTTTCCGAACAACTCAATCAGCTAAAAGAAAACAAGTTCTGGCCGATTAGTTACGCTCGTGACGCTTTAGGCAAAGAACAAAAAGTACAGGATAAGGCACAACCGCATTCAGCCACTATATTGTTAGCTACCCCCTCTGCGGCACAAGCAAAGTTGACTGTCCGTTGGGCCGTGTTTTTACCACTTGGTGAGCAAGACACCTCAGAAGAGAAGCAAGTATTTGAAGTCGCTATCGCAGGGAACACGAGCTTTGATATTTTGCTGCATGGATACTTCTTTATCGATGCCGGTCGTGTAGGTATTCACGGGCGAAAATCGATAGGTTATCGAGAAGCTTTAGATATTGACTCTGAAGATACCGCAACTCAAGAGTGGAACCGCCTTCTTGCGAATGAGGGTACCCTGCCGTCGTTACTTGTATCTGTCGCACTAGCTGCCTCAAAGTGGAGGTTAAATACACAACAAGTTGACAGCCTAGCCTGGGGGATCCAACAATTTTTAAAACATCGTATGGGAAGTCCCTGTCACGAACCGATAACGAGTAAAAACCAATGGGTTTACCGTTTACAGAGTAGTTCAAAATCTTGGGATTTAGTTGATATATCACGCCCTGTACGAATACTACCCAAACCGAATTCTGACGAGTATGAGCGTATTTGGCAAACCTTACCAGCCTTGATGGAAAGCGCTGACGAATTCGTATATATCGAAAACGAAAAGCCAAACATTATCTCGAGCAATAATGCTTGCTGGCAACAGCATGAGCTCGTTAGACTTTTCGAGTCAGTGAAAAGTGAAATATTTGAGTCTCAAAAGTTATTGGGCTACCTGGCTGACTTTCTACATTCATTAAACCACGAATCCATATACTCAGATCGCTGTCAATCTGTGTTGATTCAGTTAGCACAATCCGCATTCAAATCAATACCGCTCACAAAGTTGTCACTAAATGGCGCTGCAATTCGAAGGTTTGTCGGATATATACGAAGCTCGTCACGATGGGCTGTGAAATTAGACAAAGAAGAGCAGCCACTTTGGAATGTATTTGCATCGGTCAAATCTAGTAAGTTGTTTGTACCCGCATTCTTAGATGGTGAGATTAGAAGAAGTTCGGGAGCACTTAGCTTTGATGATGCAGACGGCGTACTTTCACAGCTAGGGATGCAAGAGCTAAACGACAAGCAGTTAGGTAAAGTAACAGACACGATTCTGGATAACTTCAAAGGTAAAGAAAAGCAACGTCTTCTTCAGCATCACGATTCATTGAAACTGTTTCTTGCTTATGTGGCTGGAAGTCAAAGTGCGTACCGAGAGTCTCTCGCAAACTTAATGAGCCTATTCCAACAAAAACGTTTATTTTCGATATCGTCAGGTGAAAGATTCATACTTGGCGAAGTGCTCGGTGAAGCCTTAGAACACAACAAAATTGTTTTTATCAATAGCAAAGTAAACCAACAACTATTCGACGGGAGAGTTGAGCTTTGTAACACGGTTCCTGTACTAAAATTGCTTGCCACAAAGCCAGAATTGAAGGCCCCCAAAGACCGTTCGAATCTAATTTCAAAACTGGAAATTTCGGAAAGTCTTAGCTCTGAGCAAAAGCTCGCAGTACGGTACCTCATACATGGTCACAAGAATGATTACAGCCTGTCAGAGCAACTTTGGTCAATCGGTGGAGATCATGAGGTCTGGTCTCGACTTCACAAAAATTGTCTCAGTATAGAGCAAAGCTGGACTCTTATTTCACACGAGTTGGCAGCTACTTTAAAGCTCACTCCGCAGGAGAAAAAAGTAGTTAATCTAGAGGAAGTAAATGCGCAATCTGTTCTTGCTGAGTTGGGTGAAGATATTCAATATCTTGAATTTGATGAGCTAAGCCTCGATGAGCATGATGCAGAAATTGTCCTCGAGAAGATAGAAGATGCTGAGTTATGGCGAAAACTATCTCTTCATCGCTGCGTGGAAGGAAAATATCACTCAGTCAATGACAATTGCTTCCTAGAAACAAATATTGAGCTCCCTGACGAAATCAGAAATCAGATCACCTGGATAGTTTCTGCACACTCGCAAGCTGTGCAGAGACAACAAAAAGATAATATTAAGAAGCTTGATCACTCAAAGATCATCGAGTTGGTTTTGAAACACGAAAACCCTTCACAATTTCAAGACTACATCTTGACCTTGGTTGGCAAGCTAGCCTCAGACGATCCTGTGTTTGAGTTACTTGTTACCACCAATTGGCTAACTAGCGGTAACAAAGTACTTTCGCCGAATATGGTTTTAGATTCAAAGCAAACCGATTGGCCAGCGATATCAGAACTAAGCAAAGTAAATAGTGAGTTTTGTTTTGTTGATGAACTCGATACTTATGGCTCAACATGCTTTGATAGTATCCGAAATATGTTGGTAGTGAGTGACGTTGATATTGCAAAGCTAGCAATTAAGGCAGCCAGTCGCTCACAAGGCTACGCGATAGGCCAGGCACCAGTCACTACTAGTGTGCTTCAACAAGCTTGTAAGTATCCACAAATATTTAGGCAGCTTGACTACAAAGGCTGGGAACTACTTGTTGAGTGCTTTAACAACGCACCAGAGGGGATTTTGAGTGATGATGAGTTAAGTCAATTGAGTAGCTCAGCCGACGATACGAATAAATTGGTCGCTCTGCATGAGGCATTGGTTAAGGCAATCTCAAGCCCTGATTCAGTACAGGAATTGCGTGCGGTTATATTAGCGATGATCTGTCGTCAGCCTGAGCCTTTGAAATCTATTGCTAATCTCACATTGCGTTCAAAAAGCAATGAGTTTATCGAAAGCCGAATGTTGTGTTTTGGTGTGGAAGGTATAACTCATTCGTCGCTGCTACACGAACAAGATTACTCTGCCATCAAGCATGTACTTAAGATCGTTGAACCGTCTAGTATCAGTGGGGAGGAGTTGGAGCAGCATTTCAATGCGCCAAGAAATCAAACTAGTCACCAAACTTCTTCCTACGAGCAAATAAAGCGATACTTCGTTGACTGGGCCCCCTTTATCACTAATACAACTGCCATTGGTTCGGTTCTCGCTCTTATGTCTGGAAACCCAGGTATCAGAGCTCTGTGTGAGGGTTACATAGGATCTAGAAACATTGAGCAGTTTATTGGTTCCATTGGTGAAAACTGGAGACCAAAGTCAGGGACCCCCGACAATCTAGCTAACTTTGTATCGAAGGTCGATTTTGATATTCGACCAGATAGTGGGTCGACCATAGAGGAAGACTCTATTCTCGGAGAGCGCATTGAGGTTAACTTGAGTGAAGAAGCTGACTCAATCTTCGTTTGGAGCGCAACACGAGTGTTTTACTCTGCTCCGATAACTGTGCAATTGAGAAAATTGCCCATTTATGAAATGAGCGAGGAAAAGCTACTTAAAATCTTAAAACGAAGTGCAGAGCTATTTCTTGAGAAAATTTACCTCCAAAGAATCACTCTCGATCATATTTGGGATAAGTTCTCCGGTGCGGAGCAGTTAGATATCCATGCTGCGAAGTTGATTGTTTTAGATGGGATTGTGCAACAGCTTAAAGAATTGCGTTTAGAAGCTCCTAAAATTAGAAGCCTGTTATCCGAAAACAATGACTTATTGGTTGCAAGTGCAGAAAGCAACTGCTTATACGATCAAGATGCTAAACATAGGGTCTTAGTTGAGATCGGTGAAGAAATCGAACAAGAGAGTACAAAAGCAGAGCTGTTGACAGCAATCAAAGAAAAGGTACTGGGTGATCAGTACGAGCCAGCAAGTGTTCCATTTGAACTATTCCAAAATGCCGATGATGCCGTATTGGAGCTTGAAGACCTTGGTTATCCTAAGGAAGAAATACATCGACGTGGTGTATTCAAGGTTTCTGTAAATGATGAAGTTTTATCTTTTATGCATTGGGGGAGAGAGGTTAACCAACATAGCTCTTCACACATTTCCTCATCGCCCAAAAGCAGTACCTTCAAAATGGACTTGCAAAAGATGCTTGTAAGAAATCAATCTGATAAAGAAGGCTCAGCGACGGGTAAATTTGGTTTAGGTTTTAAGAGCTGCCTACTGATTTCTGATACGCCTAATATTATTTCTGGTCGCTTGGCTGTGCAAATTGAAGGCGGACTGCTACCTGTATTGAGCCCTAAGCACGAGGAACTGTTTGAGCAAGCCAGGAATGAGCCTCTAAACAAGCCGATTCGACCGACTATCATTTCACTTCCTTTGAATAAGGGCGTTAATGCGAACAGAGTGCTCGAAAGCTTTAAGATACGAGCGGGTTTAGTTTCTGTTTTTGCCAAGAAAATTCATACTATTGAACTTAATGGCGAGTTATTTACCTGGGAGCCGACCTTACTGTCGTCAATGAAAGGCTTGAAAGTCGGCAATATTCAACTTCCGTCCAAGAAGGGCTATCAACTAACTAAAATTCTACAAATTGAGACTGACTCAGGGCGATTTATTTTTGGGCTTAGCGGGAAAGGCTTTACCCCCTTAGGTAAAAAGATTCCGAAGCTCTGGAATTTAGCACCATTGATGGGGGATTTTGGTATCGGAATCGCTATTAATGCAGATTTTCAAGTCGACAAGGGACGCAACCATCTTCATGTATCTTCAACAAGCAATGACCCTTTGTTTGAAAAGCTGGGGCGTGAATTAAAATCAAGATTAGAAGCGATATACCAAGAAACCAAACTAAACTGGCAAGCAGTCAGAACTGAGCTCCAGTTGGATGAAGACCTAAGCATTATCGATTTCTGGGGTAGTTTGTGGAAAGCAATGTGGGGCGGTGGGCCGAAACTACCAGTCGATGGAGAGAAAACCGTTGATCATACTTATCGCCTTTTCCAAGGCGAGGGGGGGATCGTGGACTTTTATTACTCTTTCCCTGTTTTTCCGACGGGACTAAAGTCGGGCAGCACCAAACTTACGACACTTAAATCTTTCACGTATCAAACGAGTGATCTACTCGAACAACTTTTAGCTCATTTGGAACGCATTCCTACCGTTTCTCGATTACTAGAATCAAACAAATTAGTTTGTAACAACTACGGTAAACAACTAAATAAGCTTGGTTTAGAACTAGCCACTCTCGATTTGAGTCAGGTGCTCGACATGACACTTGATAATGGTGAACTTACGCCAGCTTTAGCAGAGCAGTTGCAGCCTGTTTTTAACCCTGAATTTGAAAAGGCTCTTAAAAATAACAAGGCGACACATGAGCAGGTGGACGATTTCCGTAAAAAGCTTGGTGAGTTAAAAATTCAAACCCGCAATGGCTCTTATCGAGGGATAAAGCATACATTACTTACTGATAAACAAGCTGCAAATTCAGATGAGGAGAAAGTAATCAAATTTACTCCGGATGAATATATTGCAGCAGAGTCATACACCAACTCTAAGAAGCTGCTTGAATTCTGTCGTAGAGATACCACGCCATACAACGTTGATATGTTGCATGACTGGGCCTGTCGTAATGATCTCAAGGAAAACCCAAATAAGGTACGAGCGCTTTGTGAGTACATTGTAAGCGGAGATTTATCTGGCAAACTCGCTGAGCTTATAAAGACACACGCCAAACCGAATTGGATCTGGGATATAGATGTGAAGCACCTCGAAAAATGGGGTTGGAATAAAAAGCAAATAGATATGTTTAGGAACGTACGTTTGGTTTCAGACAAAGAGGTCGAACGTCGAGTTAGCCAGCAGTTGAAATCCGAGGGGCAATCGAGCTTATCGACAAAAGAAGCCTTGATGAAGATCTATAATTGGTGGGTGTCTAACCGGGATGTAGAACTTACCAACTACCAGAATCGACTTTACCCATCAGGTGTTTTTGATTGGGAGTCGATTAAGTTAGATGAGCAGCCAGATGTTTACAAGCCGGCATGGCTAAAATTATTCTTTTTGGGGTCATGTCAGACGATTGGGCGTACTACAGAACAGCAACATAGCGCAGCTCTTAAGCACTTCGAGGACAAAGGTTGGTGGTCTGTATTCTCAGATGTGAACGATCCCTCTAAATGGTTTGATGTTATGGATCAGTATCTCGAACAAGCCGTTACATCAGATATGTATAGAACATGGCTTCAGATATTGCCTCTATACCGATTCTCGAGTCACTTAGAGGATTACATAGAACTGTTTTGGATGGCTGAACAGGGAATGCCGAATATCAAAGCACTAATACAACCAGCATCAAGTGCTGAACTCTCTGGTGCCGGTAGTAGTTTTGCTCCACCAGAGTTAAAAGCCACATTGGGGATAGGTGCTAACTTTATACTGCGAGAACTATATCGCTATGGTGTCTATTCAGATGAATCGGTTGAGAAACATTGCTTTGTTGCATCTCAAGGTGTGAGAGATATCTTGAGTAAAAAATTACATGATCCTTTAGAACTCGATAAGGCATCTGCGGACAGTTCAGAGAAGATTTATAGCTACTTGTGTTTACACATGGGAGAAGAATTTGCCACTTTCGATGGAGGGTTCGATATACCGCTTCGCTTGCTTGCGAGGGATGATAAGCTACTTGAAAACATCTTAGAAATTGGTGTGTGGAACTGAAATGATTGAATCAAATATTGAGTTAAAAGATGGCAGCACAGTTCGTCACCAACGCTTTGGTATTGGTGAAGTACAACTGGTACGAGGCGATACTGCTTTAGTGCGATTTGAAAGTGGCTTTGAAGAGCGGCCAATTACAGAGCTAGAGCTAGTGAAAACAGCACTTGATGTCGTGTCTGAAGGGGAGAAGGATAATCTCAGAGAAGTCGTTGCCCGTTGCCAGGCATTAGCAATTCGATCGATCAATGATAGTTGGGGAGTATTTTCTACATCCCGAATAAACCTCCTGCCACACCAACTTTGGGTTTGCCATAAGACACTTAGAAAGTGGCCGGTTAATAAACTTATCGCAGATGATGTTGGTTTGGGTAAAACCGTTGAAGCTGGGCTGATTCTATGGCCGTTAATTGCTAAGAAGCGAGTGCGCCGTATTCTGATATTAACACCGGCCTCTCTTGCTCCTCAGTGGCAAGAGCGTTTACGAATCATGTTTGATATTCGTTTGACGATGTACTCTGGAGAGCTGGATACAGAGCGCTCAGATTACTGGAATACGCATGATTTTGTCGTAGCTTCTTTGCCAACTCTGCGAAAGGATATTAACGGTAGGCATGAAAGGATGCTTAAGGCGGAAGATTGGGATTTGCTGATTGTTGATGAAGCGCATCATCTGAATGCACAAGAAGATTCTGGTGCGACACTCGGTTATCGTTTCGTTCAGTCACTAATCGAGCATAACAAGTTTCAGTCAAAGTTATTTTTTACCGCGACGCCTCACCGAGGAAAAGATTATGGTTTCTTTGCACTATTAAAGTTGCTGCGCCCAGATTGTTTTGATCCGAAGAAAAAGGCTCATTTACAACAGCAATACGTTAAGGATGTGGTGATTAGAAATAATAAGCAGTCTGTGACAGACATGGATGGTAATACGCTTTTTAAGCCAGTTAATGTTAGCTCTAAGACTTATTTCTACTCTTCTGAAGAACAAGCATTCTATGACAAATTAACAAACTTTATTTTAACTGGGCAAGCCTATGCGTCATCTTTAGCAAAAGTCGATCAGCGAGCTGTGCAGCTTGTTTTAATTGCGATGCAAAAATTGGCCGCGAGCTCCGTATCTGCTATCCATTCTGCAATAAGTAGGCGTATTAATAGACTTGGAGATAGCAAACGGCTCTTAGAGGTTATCGGTCAGGAACTGATTAATCTAGGTGAAGATCTAGAAGCCCCTGAGCTTGATGATAGATACGTGGAGCTAGAAGCTGAGTACGTTAGCACATCAGTTAAAGTCTCTTTGATGGAAAATGAACTCCCAATGCTAGAAGAGTTGCAAGAGTTGTCTGGCAAGGTTCAATCCGAGACAAAGATCAGCACTTTAATCGAACTGTTGGATGATGAGTTTAAAGATAGAACAGTTGTGTTCTTTACCGAATATAAATCTACGCAAGCACTCATTATCAACACCTTGAATAGTAAATTTGGATTTGGTTGCAGTAGCTTTATTAACGGAGACGGTCGTTTAGACAATGTTTTGAGTGAACAAGGAGATACCTACACTTGGTCACTTGATAGGTATGAGGCTGCAAGTCAGTTTAAAGAAGGGAAAGTCAGATTCATCGTCTGTACTGAAGCGGGTGGTGAAGGTATTGATTTGCAAGATAATTGTTTTTCGATGGTACATGTTGATCTTCCATGGAATCCAATGCGCTTGCATCAACGAGTGGGTCGTTTGAACCGTTATGGGCAACAACATGGTGTTGAAGTTTATACGCTTAGAAATCCTGAAACTGTAGAGTCGCGAATTTGGAGTTTGCTTAACTCGAAGATCGAAAGTGTTATGCGTTCATTAGGGTCAGCTATGGATGAGCCTGAAGATCTTCTGCAACTGATTCTGGGGATGACAGACAAAGGTTTCTTCAATCAACTGTTTGCCGAAGGTGTTGCTCAAGGCTCTGGGCAGTTGAGAGAATGGTTCGATGCTAGGTCTGGGACGTTTGGAGGGGAATCTGCTGTTAAAGTTGTCAAAGATTTGGTTGGTAATGCTGATAAGTTTGAATACCAAAACCTAGACGAAGTGCCAAAATTAGATCTAATCAATATGCAGCAATTTTTCGAGAGTATGTTAAAGCTTAATGGGCATTTGTTGGAAAATAAAGACGGTTTGATGAGCTTTAAAACACCGAGTGCTTGGAGAAGCCAGTATGGTATAAAGAGACGCTATGAGAGCCTGACATTTGATCGTTCAATCAAAGATAAGAATGTTGATGTTCTTGGTATTGGTCACATGATCTTTAATAAAGCAATTGCCGAAGCAGAAGAGTTTGAGGGAAGTGTTGCGGTAGCTAAAGGGATTGAAGATCCAGTGCTTGTCTATACGGTAAAAGATTTGATTACTGGTGATGATGGTAACCAGTCATTTACGGCGATAGCTGTTACTGGAACCGAAGACCTGAGGGTTCTTTCAGATGAAGCTCTAATGTTGCAGCTTATCGGGTTGTATGACCATATGCCGAAAACAACGAGAGAGATCTGTTGGGATACAAGTTATGTGTTCGATGCTGACGAGGAAATACCCCGTTATGATTCGTATTTAGAACAACAACTTGCTTCAATGAGTTTACCTTATGAAAAGCCTACGTTTACGCTGACAGCTTTGCTTTTGCCATTTGTTGAGTAATGTTCATGTTTTGAAAAAATTAAATGATAATTTTTCGCTGATTCAATTGACCTAATGAGATTTTCGGCAATACTAAAACTTAGAAATTCTAAGTTTTAGTGGTGGCATGTGGAAACGGACATTCAACTTTACCCTGACGAATCGCTCGAAAGCTTCTTGTTGCGTTTATCGCAAGAGCAAGGTTACGAGCGATTTTCTCATTTCGCAGAAGACATTTGGTTCGACACCATGGATCAGCATGAAGCGATTGCTGGTTCTTTCCCCTTAGAGCTCGAACGAGTCAATATCTACCACGCTCAAACCACAAGCCAAATGCGGGTGAGAGTGCTTATCCATCTTGAGAACCAATTAAAGCTCAACAATTTTGGTGTATTGCGCCTAGCGCTATCACATTCAAAAGCTCAATTCTCTCCGCAATACAAAGCTGTTCATAGATTTGGCGTTGACTACCCTTATGCTTTTCTTCGCAAACGCTTCACGCCTATTTGCTCTCTGTGTGTTAACGAAGCACCCTACATTCGCCAGCAGTGGCAATTTATCTCTCACCAAGCTTGTGAACATCATGGCTGTAAGCTGATTCATCACTGCCCTGAGTGTAAGTCGAGGCTTGAATACCAAAGTACCGAGAGTATTAGCCAATGTGAATGTGGTTTTGAACTCCGAAACTCGTCAGTCGAAGATGCTCCAGAGGCTGAGACTTTGGTTGCCCGATGGTTGTCAGGAAATGATTCAAAACCCTTGGGATTGCTGAAGGAAGAAATGACCCTCTCTGAGCGCTATGGTTTTTTACTGTGGTATGTAAATCGCTATGGTGATATCGAAAACCTCAGCTTTGAGTCATTCATTGAATATTGTGGCGCTTGGCCAACAGCATTGTGGCAAGACCTTGATGTCTTGAAAGAGAAGGCTGAACTTGTTCGAGTCAAAGGTTGGAAGATGATGTTTTTCAATGAAGCATTTGGCGCTCTGCTTAAAGATTGTCGTCAGTTACCCAGTCGGCAGTTGAGTCACAATATCGTGCTGACACAGGTGTTAGCTTACTTTACACAGCTTATGGCAATAGTACCTTCAAGCGCGAAAGGAAATATCGGTGATGTACTGCTCAGCCCTCTAGAAGCTTCTACATTGCTATCTTGCACAACGGATGAAGTGTATCGGCTGTATGAGTTTGGTGAGATTAAAGCCGCGATCAGACCGCGAATGCATACAAAGATAGCGAGTCATGAATCGGCGTTTACTTTAAGAAGTGTCATCGAGACAAAATTGACTCGAATGAGATCTGAAAGTGATGGTTTAAGTGTGTATCTACCTGAGTGGTAATTATGACGAAATTAAGTGGCTTATTAGCAATTGAAGACGAGGCAGTAAAGCAGGCTGCGCTAAAGAAGATGTTCATGCCCTATACGGAAGATGTCTGTGTTGAAGGGTATGAAAAAGAAGCATTAACGATCTTGCTTAATTTCAGTTCAAGCCATCAAGCGGATAGATGCTCGGATTGGTTGGATGTTGCCCGTGCTAAAAGGCATTTAAAAGCCGCAGAGAACCTAGAGGCATCCCTTGATGAGATCAAATGGTTCCACACCCATAATCTCAAGTTTCCAGACTGCCGAGTTAAAGATCAGCGGATAGTTGCACAGCCTCTTGTGACAACCGATGCGTTTATTTCAAGCGCAGTATTAGAGCAACGGTTAGGGTGGGCTCATAACTCCGCGGTGTATCGTCATACATTGTGGTTATTGAATCCTTTTCGTTGGCAATCACAGTCCGTATGTATTCTTTCACTTGTTCAGCAAGAAACCCCCGTTTGGGTTGAGCTGCTCAAAGAATTTGGTTTAGGTGCTAATTCACTTGCTCGCTTAAAACATACAATTGAAGAACAACTTCCTGAAAATAGTTTTCCTGACAGTGTCAGTACTTACAGCAAGCAACTGCGGTTTCCATGGGGGGACGATTATGTTTCGGTGACCCCAGTGGTAAGTCATGCCATCCAAAGAGAGTTAGAAGTGAGATCGAGAAGTCGAAAAAGTGAGCTCAGCTTTGTGTCTTCATCGCTGCCAAACTCGGCAAGTATCGGGAATCTGTGTGGCAGTTTAGGTGGGCATATGAAAGTCCTAAACTACCCGCTAGACGTCAAACCAGCGCTGGATGGGACGTTAACTGAAAGTCGCAAAAAGAGTGGCCACTACTTTGATGACTATCAGGTAACTAACGCTAAAATTTGTCAGGTGTTAAACCACTTAATTGGATCAGAACCATCAAAAACACAGAAGCAAAGAGAGAGCGCTCGTAAGGTTAGAAGTAAGATATTGCGAAAGCAGATAGCCCTGTGGATGCTTCCATTAATTGAGTTAAGAGATATCGTTGACGCTGCCCCCAACCAACAGCAATTGGAACATGATGACACTTTAGCTCAAGCCTTTTTGATCCGACCAGAAGCGGATCTAGGCTCCTTAGCTAGTGAGTTTAACCGTCGCTTGCATCTCACGTTTCAGAATAACAAGTATGCCGCGAAGTTTGCCTATCACCCTAAGCTTATGCAGGTCGTCAAAGCCCAAATCGTATGGGTACTTGAACAAATCAGTAAACCAAATGGCAATGAAGATAAGGTAACGGGTGAGCAGTATATCTATTTGTCATCAATGAGAGTGCAAGATGCGGTCGCAATGAGTAGCCCATATCTGTGTGGTGCTCCTTCTTTGACTGCTATTTGGGGGTTCATGCACCATTACCAAAGAGAGTTTAATAAGCTAGTTAATTGTGATTCCCCGTTTGAGTTTTCGAGTTTCTCTTTTTATGTTCGAAGCGAGAACATTCAACCGACAGCTAAGCTTACAGAACCTAACTCAGTCGCCAAAGCGCGAACGGTTTCTAGCGTAAAACGGCCTGCTATCCGCACAGAACGATTGGCGGATATTGAAATAGACTTAGTTATCAGAGTCCATAGTGATAGTCGTATTTCAGATTTTAAGTCAGCGCTTAAAACTGCTCTTCCCGTTGCTTTCGCCGGAGGGGCATTATACCAACCGCAGCTATCGACGCAGGTTGAGTGGCTTAAGACATTTACCAGCAGGAGTGAGCTTTTCCATGTCTTAAAAGGGTTACCAGCATACGGGCGATGGTTATATCCAAGTGAAAAACAGCCGAATGATTTTGATGAGCTAGAACGTTTAATCACTAAAGACGCTGATAACTTACCAGTTTCTATTGGTTACCATTTGTTAGAGCGTCCAACTAAACGGGGCAACTCAATCACCAGTTGTCACGCTTATGCAGAGAATGCGATAGGACTTGCTCAGCGAGTTAGCCCCATAGAAGTACGTTTTAGTGGAAGAGATCACTTTTTAAATCATGCCTTTTGGTCGATAGAATGCAGTAGCGAAACTATTCTTATAAAAACCTATAGGGATTAATCGTTTATGGAACTTTGCACTCAGCTGAACTACGTACGCTCTCTTTCTGCTGGCAAAGCATATTTCTACCACCTTTCGAAAAGTGGTGAGATGTGTCCCCTTGAAATTGACAGAACTAGGTTGCGCGCACCAAAGGGTGGTTATGCAGAAGCCTATAAAGGGGGCAAGTTTGTAAAAAAGAATGTTGCTCCACAAGATTTAGCTCACTCCAATCCTCAGTTCATCGAAGAGTGTTACGTAAAGCCAGGTGTCGATGATATCTACTGTGCATTCCCCCTTCGAATTCGAGCCAATTCTCTAACCCCAGACATCTGCAGTGATGATGAAGTCCGCTCTAAACTCTCGTTACTGGCTAATACTTATAAAGAGCTAAATGGGTATCAAGAGCTCGCTCAACGTTACGCAAAGAACATCCTGCTTGGCACTTGGCTTTGGAGAAATAGAGAGTGTCGACAATTGTCGATAGAAGTGACCACCAGTGATTCACAAACCTTGATTATAGAAAACGCAACAAGGCTTTCTTGGTATGGTCATTGGGACGAAGCTTCAGCAGGGTGTCTAGAAAAGCTCACAGCCTATTTGATGCGAGCCCTTTCTGATCCGACCGAATATTTCTATATGGATGTCAAAGCTAAAATTGGAGTTGGTTGGGGAGATGAGGTTTACCCAAGCCAAGAGTTTTTAGATAGCCGAGAAGATGGTGTTCCTACTAAGCAGTTAGCCACTGTCGAACTATCAAACGGAAAGGAAACAGTCGCTTTTCATGGTCAAAAAGTTGGAGCAGCGTTGCAATCGATTGACGATTGGTGGCATGAAGACGCAGATAAACCCTTAAGAGTGAATGAATATGGGGCAGACCGAGAATACGTTATAGCAAGGCGACACGTGTCCCATGGAAATGACTTCTACCAATTACTCAGAAATACAGAGAATTGGATTGATACAATGACAACTTCTCAGACCATCCCAAATGACGTTCACTTTATTATGTCGGTCTTGATCAAGGGTGGACTGTTTAATTGCTCAAATCCAGAGTCAAAGTCAAAGTCAAAAGCGAAGGCGAAGGCTAAGTAAGGGAGAGCTATGACTAAGCGTTACTATTTATTAATACGTTACATGCCTGAACAAGCCGACCATGAATTATTGACAGGACGGTGTATATCCCAAATGCACTTGTTTATGGCCAATAACCGACAAGCGATGAATAGGATTGGTGTGAGCTTTCCTGATTGGAGTGATGTTACGGTTGGCCAAACCATAGCTTTTGTTGCTGAAGATAAAGATATGATGGTTGGACTTTCTTTTCAGCCCTATTTCTCTGTGATGGTAAATGAAGGTTTGTTTGAGATTTCTAGTGTTTGTGAGGTGCCTGACACTGCGGCTGAGGTGAGGTTTGTCCGTAACCAAGCGATTGGGAAAAACTTTTTGGGCTCTAAGAAACGCCGAATCAAACGTAGTATGGCAAGAGCTGAACTATCTGGCGATGAACCATCATTACCAGCCACTAATGAAGAGCGAGTTATCGATAGTTTTCATCGAATCCCCGTTTCTAGCGGCTCATCAGCACAAGATTATATTTTGTTCGTGCAAAAGGAGTTTGTCGGTGAGAGCGTTGCAGCAAACTTTAATAGCTATGGTTTAGCCACCAATCAAGAAAGAAGAGGAACAGTTCCCGACTTACGCTTTTAACCTTTTTTTGGAAGCCCTTTTCCAGAGAAGTAAATACAAGGACTTACAGAAGTAAGAAGAAAAAGGGTATTTTGGGGTTTTGTGATGTAAAACCAGTGGCATTAACGGTTTAGTGACTATAGTTAACAGTGTCCTGCCGCATAGGCAGCTAAGAATTTCTACGTACGCATCAACCATTGCTACTATCAGTGTCCTGCCGCATAGGCAGCTAAGAATAGGCCAGGAAGAAAGCAACCAACCTGCTGAACAAGCAGCTAATAATCAAACCATCATGTTTAGGCGTGATGGTTTTTTATTTTTAAAGTTGGTGAGAGCTTTATCTTGTTATACTAAACTTTAAATTGCTTCACACATAGGCTTGGTATTGATGGCTAAAGTGATTCTTTTAAAAGGAGTTTTTAGAGAACATGCAAGCAGAGCATAACTTATTTAAGGTTGTAGTGATTGACTATCATGCAACTGGTGAAGGCCGGCATGTCTTTATCAAAACAGGTACAGAGGAGTCAGTCAAAAAAGATGTAGGAGACTGGCTCTATGAAGGTGCTGATGCATATACGGTAAAGCAATGGCTAGAACTTGGTAAAGACTCAAGCTGTGATCAGTATAAAGATTCAAATATAGAAACGCTTAAAACCTTTGCTCCTGTATTGTGGGACGCGATGAAAAATGGTTTCCCAATGACTGTTGATGCAGAGTTTCACTGGAATGAGAGTTGAAGAATTTATAGCACAGAAAAGCCTGAGGCGAGTCTATTGGCCATTTAACCCGTGGCATTTTCTAGCTCGAAAGTGCCCCAAGGCGTGTTTAGAACGCAAGAGACCATCATGAGATTTATTTGTGAAACAAGCTGTTTCCCAATTGCCCAACAGGCTGTTGGACAAACTCTCGGACTCAATTGTGCAAGAGGTCCTTGCACAATTGCGAAACAACCTGTTTCGTGAATTATTTCTGCCCCTTTATGAACCAGAGAATTTTTTAGCCGGTAGATAGCGTCACCGGTTCTACATACATTTCCTAATGTCATACCAGATTAGGATCGTGCACACTATTGGATAAAACTTTGCAAAAAGTCATATCTACCTTCCTAATTATTGAACAATGTTCAGGTTCGTAGCCCTTAACGAGCTGCGCACTAACCGAAAGAAAGCCAGCAAGAACGGTGTCCCTATTGTACGGGAATTTCAATTACACTTGCTCTGTATGAGTGTGTTCTGTGGTTGCAGCGTTACTGCGAGAATCAAAAGAGCGGAGCATGCGCGAGTGATAGTGTTGAGTGGCTTTGACATTTGGTATACCTCTTCAAGTTGGGTGGATTTGTTCTACTTGAAGCAAAGTATACTTGTCGGTATTTTTAGATAAATGTAGCTATATCAATCTATAGTCTCAATAAATAGAACAATAAGGATACCAAAACCCAACTGTACGCTTTTTATTGAGGGCTGGTTTTTTGTGACTCAAATAAGTGGCTGTGGCTTATCAAAAAGATAGCCTTGTGCTAGATCGATGTTCAGTTGCTCCGCCATATCGAGCTGTACTTGCTCCTCAATTCCTTCAGCTAAAACAGCGCCACCGTAGTCATGAACCGCTTTGACGACCGCTTTTATTTCATCGACTAGAGTAGGATCAAACGTAAGCCTGCTGATGATTTTAATGCAAAGTTTGACTACCTCTGGTTTGACTTCATCGATCAGCGCCAAATCAAAAAATCCGCAGCCAACATCGTCAAGCCAGAACTGATAGCCTTGCTTTCTCAATTGAGCCATTCGCTGTTTTATTGGTTGCCAGTCTTGTATCGGTAAGTGTTCAGTGAGCTCAATCTTAATTCTTTCAGCCAGTGCGTAGCGGTTTAGTATCTGAAATACTGTGTTATCTAACAACAGGTTAGGAGCAAGATTAACGGTGTAACATCCTATAGATGTATGGGCGGCAATGTTTTCAAGATGAACTTCGAGGATGACAATTTCCAATTGCCTGCTGAGCTGTTGTGATTGAGCAGCGATAAACAACTGATCGGGTCGATGCCATAAGGAGTCTGAAGGACCACGAACTAAAACCTCATGTCCATAAGTGGTCTGGCGTTTAAGATCTCTAATAGACTGAACATATGAATAGAGTGAACGCTCACTTAAGATATCACTCAGTGAAACAGCAGTCCCTGTTTCAAGTGGTGTTTGGCTTTGGTTCATGTCGCAATTTTCCTTATTTGCTTACACGCTATCGGAGCTAAGCATTTCTTTTTTGCTCCGTTCTATCATTCAGTTGCAGATAAGATAAAGAGTTGACGATTTGTTCCGCGAGTTCATGGTTGTTGCCCGAGAGGCTTATTGATAGCTTGGTGTCTTCAACTAGGGCTTCCATGTTTTGCTTAACCGTGTTGGAGTCGGACAGTTGAGCCTCAATGGCGTCCATAATGGTTTTAGAAGCTGTTTTACTATCAAGCGACATGTTCATCAAGTTCTGCATGTTATGCATGGTGTCTTTGGTTACTTCTGAGCTGAGAATAATGACGTCCTCAACCTCTTTTTGTTTGTTGAAAATGTTGTCTGATATCTTTGAAATCGATGCCATTTCAGTATCGATGTTCTCAGCGGACTGATTCGCCGTATTCGCAAGTTGACGGACTTCGTCTGCGACTACTGCAAAACCGCGACCGTGCTCCCCAGCACGAGCGGCTTCAATCGCGGCATTAAGCGCCAACAGGTTTGTTTGTGCAGCTATACCTTTAATAGAATCCACCAATTGAGTGACGTTCTTGTTAATCTCATCCAGTGATTCGAGCAGTTCGCTAAATTGGCAGATCTTTTCTTTAGAAACCAATACCTGTTCTTCCAAAGCCTCCAGCTTGTCGATGGTATTAGCCGCAGTTTCTGCCGTTTGACTAGAGTATTGATGACTCTCACAAGACAGCTTGTTAATACTTTCTGACTGCTCGATGAAGTGATTCACTAACTCATAGCTCTGTTCAATCGACTTCGCACGACTTCGTGACGCTTTATGAACATTGGCCGCATTGACGTGAATTTTCTTCGCATAGTCGGTGGGATCATTCTGTTTGAATAGAGAGTACTTTTCAGAGGTTTTCTTCAGTTCTGCAAGATGGCTAGTATGAACTTCGACAGTATCCGATGACGGTTTTTTAAACGAAAATATCATTATTAGACGACCTTCTTTCGGGATTGAAGAGTTGCAGAAACGCTGGCTTGGGTAGACACACAAAAGGGTACGCAGTAAGTCATTAAGATCTTAATGATCAGCGTTGCGTCAATGTTGCTGGAGAGCAATTTGTCACCGTGATTAATGAACATAAGAATGGTGCCAACTATGAAAGAAACCTTGAGTGAGCGTTTTAGTATCGTAGGTTCGCCTGCGGTTTTAATAAACTGAGCTAAAGGCATCTGCAACCTCTGTTTAAATGAATGTTGTTTTGGTGAATCATACATCTTGTTGAACGATTGTTCAAATTAAGAGTGGTGTTCAACTGCAACTAACGTAAAGTTAATTGCAGTATATTCAATTGCTAAAAGTTCTATGTGCCTTAGAAGTGTTATTTCGCATTGAGGCTGTGTTGCGTAATTTGATGTAAGTAAATGTCAATTACACTAATTAATGAGAATTCAGACTAATGGTGAGACCTTACTAAAATACAAAACACTTACCGGAAGATAATATGTTTGATCGATTCCAATAAAGTTTGTCATATTTCCTCTGTCAGTTCACTTGGCAGAGGTTATGTGAACCGACTATAGCAAACACGTCTTTGCCCCAAATCTACTTAGAATAAAAGCTCTACTCATTTTAGAGGGCATGCGTCTTCCCTAGCAAATCTAATCCAATGAAAGAGAGTCAGACCGAGCTTATTTTGAGCGTATGTAGGTTGAAAATCGTATTGTTACGGAGCTGCCGGAGTCATACGGAAACTTTCCGCAATTTCTGAAGTTTACATCCTAGGCAATACGAGCATGAGATTGAACGTGAGTAGAATTAGGTGTACCATTAGTTGCATATAGTTACGGAAAAAATCCGTAGATAAAGCGTTATAGCGCTCGATAAAATTGAATATGGATGGTCATGGATAATATCGAAAAAGAGCTCTATCAAGCAGCGATAGAACTGGTAAATATGCGATATCCTTCTGGTTGGGGTGGTGCTGCGGCTGTTAGAACAGAGTCAGGAAAAATATTAACAAGCATTGCTCCTGATACTAAAAACGATGCTCTTTCACTATGCATGGAAGTGGGAGCGTATTTAGAGGCTCACAAACTAAATGAGCGAGTGACCCACTCATTATGCCTGTGTCGTGAGAGCGAGAGAGATGAATTTCTAATCTTGTCACCATGCGGAGTTTGCCAAGAGCGCCTTGTCCACTGGGGTGGGGATGTCAAAGCAGCAATTACGACTCCAGAGAATGCATTGGTTTTCAGAACTATACGAGAATTAATGCCTCATCATTGGTCACTTGTAAACGGCAAAGCGCTATAACAAATAAGGATTAAGCGTTGCGTAGCCGACGTTAAATCCTAAGTGTTGAACAAACCCGAGCCTCTATATAAGTAAATTGTGTGTCCTGCATGTCATTTATACTATTTGCCATACCCGCACTTGTTGATTATTTGCTAATTTAGAAAAAGTGGTAGCACGTTTCTGTCCAGAAACTTCACAAGCTGAATTTTTACCTGTGGCAGTCATTTAGCTTTCATCTCAAATGATTAGTCGGTAAAGTCTGGCAAACAGAAAGGAGCCAGTAAAAAATGATTGATACCACGATATTACCGCTATTCTTTGTTACCACTATATTCTTAGCAATTTCTCCGGGGCCAGATTTAGTACTTATATCAACATATTCTTCGACTCGTGGCTTTAAAGCTGGAGTAATGGTGTCACTTGGTATTTTCATTGCGGGGTTAATTCAAACACTATTGGTAGCATTTGGCTTAGGAAAACTGATGCAAGCGATGCCACCTTTGGTATTGCTAATCAAAATTGTTGGGGCAATTTATCTATCTTGGCTTGGAATAAATTTATTACGTGGATGGCTAAAGAATAAAGGAGACGTATCTGCAAGTCAGACGATTCAGTCTTTGGGTAATAAAGAGCTAGTCTACCGTGGTTTGCTTAACAATATTATGAACCCCAAAGCGTTACTCTTCTTTAGTATGTTCTTGCCTCAGTTTACGCATTCTGATGGTGCTTTAACCAGTCAGATACTCATACTTGGAATCATTCTTAGTAGTATTGTTTTATGTATCAATACTATTTTCTCACTTTCTTTTAGTAAGTTGGGTTCTTTGCTAGGTCGTAACTTTAGTTTAAACCGTCATATCGATGGTGTATTGGGTGTGGTATTTTTGGGACTTGCTGCCCGTTTAGCTACAAGTAAGTAGTGTGTGCATACAGCGTTTAGGCTTCAGATACTTTTCCTTATCCGAATGAAACGAGTTGGAGTCCACCCCTAACTCGGAAATGTCCAGAGGCTTCATAGATCTGAATTTTGACTCGTGGCACTTTCTAACTTGAAAGTGCCCCAAAACCACTTAGAGCATTTACTCTACACATTTTACTACTACCAATCGAAGTAAGTTTTTCTAATGTGTAGGAATAGCTATGTCAGTCTTATGACCTGACTGTTTGTACAGTTTATTGGGTTTATCTGACTGCAAAGTATAAAAATGGCTGGTTTTGTCGAGGATTCACTCTCGTTTTGTCGATAGAAAAATCAATAAGCCATTGTTAATTATGAGCTTATTGTTTGTCCTATCTGAGATAACGAGCATTGTTAAAAAGAGATAACACGCACGCTCATTTTTATGTGAAGACAAAATGCTGAATGTGATGCATATTTTTTATATTTCAGTGATTTATGTTAGCCTGAATGAAAGTTAGGCAAGCAGAAAAACGAGCAGGCCTGTTATTAAGAATGTTATGTGTTCGTACTGATTTGAAGGATAGGTATAAATCATTGGATAAAATCACTTTTTTCTCACGGTTGGAAACTCAAATAATCACTGGTAAAAAGACTGCGACCATTCGTGATCACTCCGAGAGTAACTTCTCTGTAGGTCAAGTTTTGAATGCGTATACTTATGAGAGTAATCAGAAGATTTGCCAGATTGAAATACTTAGCATTGAAGCAGTTGAGTTTAATGAATTAAATCGAACGCACGCTAGAGCTGAAAATTTACCATTTGTTTTCATTTTAAAGTGGCTTTTACGGAAGATTTACTCAAAAGAAACTAGTCTGTTTTTTATTCGTTTTAAAGTCGTAAAATAATCATATTCTTAACTTATCCTGCTTTCTATACCTAACTTAATCGCTTTCAAAAAAATGGGTAAGTCAAAAAAATTAACAACACACATAATCGGGTAGCCGGAGGTATTTACCCTCCAGCCCCCACACCACCCTGCATGCGGATCCGCACAGGGCGGTTCATTCAGAACGCCTAACTTATATCTTCTGGTTTGGATATTGAACAGCGATCCATCCGTCTTTCAGTGAAAATAATCCCGCTTTCCTAAGGTAATCATTACTCAGTGCTTGCTGTATCCCAGGTGTTTTCGAACTTCGCCACGGCCCTTTGCTTGTGATACCACAACCAACGGCAGTTTGGATCCAGACTCCGCGTTTAAGTAAGTTTTGCACCTTTGTCCGTGGTTTACGCCACTGACGCCAGTAGCACATACGTACTCGTCGACGTATCCACTGGTCTAAATCGACACACGCTTGATAAGTGATCTGCACCATCAATACTGGACGATACGTTAAGCGACTTTCCATACCTTTAGTTATCTATAAATTGCTAATTTAGGGGAAGCTGTAGCTCATTTCTGTCCAAAAGTGTGTTTCATACATGCTCACTATGCTGTGATCACCAAGCGATTCTGTCGTACCTTAATTATTAAGTTCTACTCATAGCAAATTGTAACCGTTTTTAGTGTTGTGTAACTTTTTTACATTTAACTTCAGTGTTTTCGTTGAAACGTATAGAAAAGACATCTTATGGTTTTAAATTTGGACGTATTATGGTTTTAGTTATTATGTAACTTATTGAAATTAAATTGGTTGGTTGGACGCCTTATGGTTTCAGCGACAAAAAAAGCCGCTCTTAATGAGCGGCTTTTTGCTATCTGAAGCTGTCCCGTCCTGAAATGTGTTTACACATTGAGGACTAATGATGACCATTCCAAATAAACACTACATTAAGCGCACTC
>NZ_JANVFC010000028.1:0-57662 GCF_025195005.1 Vibrio sp. NC2 | reverse complement strand
TCGTTTCCGCTCGACTTGCATGTGTTAGGCCTGCCGCCAGCGTTCAATCTGAGCCATGATCAAACTCTTCAATTTAAGATTTTGTCGGCTCAATGAATACTGACTTCAAAACTACAAAAAGTAATTCTAAAGCTATTATCTTTCCAACAGAAAGATAATGAATTGACTGTGCCAAATACTTTCTTTCTACAAGAGAAAGTAGTTATTCGTATTGGTCACTCAGTTCATTGAAACCAAAGTTGATTCCGAGGAATCTGTTTTACTTCTCTTAATTAAAAGGGAAGATAAAACGTTTTGATATTCATCAACGAGTGCCCACACAGATTGATAGGTTTAAATTGTTAAAGAGCTTCTCTTCGTTGTGACTTACATCACTTCGGAAGAGGCGGCCATTCTAGCGTTTTAATTCTCAGTGTCAAACACTTTTGAAAATTAATTTCTACTTTTAAAAAGTAGAAGCGAATAATCGCTTAAAGCTAGTTGCCTTACTAACATTCTTCGCTGAAGCCTTGTGGCGTCTACCGTGTCAGTGAGGCGGCATTATAGAGATGTTCCTCACATTGGCAAGTGTTTATTAAAGAAAAATGTAAAAATAACGGTTAGATGACGAATAAACACTCAAAGCCTTATTTGTGCAAGTTTAACTACAAAGTACCTACAGAATAACCACAGACTTATCCACAATTGCTCTAATTTTCATCCTAGAAAACAAAAAAGCTGCCTTATGGCAGCTTTTTAAATGGCAATGAGTCTAAATCCCAGAGCCATATTGCTCTCCATCGTCTTCATGGAGACCACATTCTCGTTTTAGACCATTAAAACGGGTTTCTTCTTCAGTCATACCCGGTTCCCATTTCTTAGTCGTATGAGTATCTCCAACAGAAAGGTACCCCTGTTCGCGAAGTGGGTGGTAACTGAGACCATGCTCCTCTAAGTAATAATGAACATCTTTATTTGTCCAATCAATTACTGGCAAGAACTTAAACACACCATTTTGGATAGATAAGATAGGTAAGTTTGCACGCGATTGAGATTGCTCTCTTCTCAACCCAGAAAACCAAGTGCCAGCCTCTAGTTCATCCAGCGCTCTTCTCATCGGTTCAACTTTATTAAGCTTGTTGTACTTCTCTATCCCTTCTATACCTTGATCCCAAAGTTTGCCATATTGCGCTTCTTGCCAATTAGGGCTCTGCTGAGAACGAAAGACTTGAAGGTTTAGAGTCAACTTCTGACTTAACTCATCGATAAATCGATACGTTTCCGGGAATAGATACCCAGTGTCCGTAAGAATAACTGGAATATCGGGTTTTGCTTGAGTCACTAAGTGCAGCATCAACGCCGCTTGGATTCCGAAACTAGAAGACACAACATGTGTCCCTTCTAAATTGTCTAAAGCCCACTTAACTCTTTCTAATGCGGTTAGCTGCTCTAACTCAGCATTGATTTGTCCAAGACGAAGTATTTGCTCCGTCTTAGTCAATGCGAGTAGCTCTGCTAACTTCAGTTTTGAAGCGACAGAATTATGCATGCAGATCCCTCTTTGAAATGATCACCTCTTCGATGATGCCAGCTCGGATTGTAAAATCGCCGAACCCTTCATTGTCGTTACGTTCCGTAGCCCAACGTCCCACCAGCGAATCAATCTCTTCTAAAATCTGAGCTGACGTGATGTTCTCTTTATACATCTTCGGGATACGAGTTCCGGCTTTGTTGCCACCTAAGTGCATGTTGTAACGCCCCGGCGCCTTACCGACTAAACCCAACTCAGCCAACATTGCACGACCACAACCGTTTGGACAACCCGTGATACGAAGGATGATGTTATCTTCTTCTGGTAATCCGTGTTTCTTCAGAATGTCTTCAACATCCGTTACAAACTCAGGAAGAAAACGCTCAGCTTCTGCCATTGCTAAAGGACATGTTGGGAATGCCACACAAGCCATTGAGTTTTTACGCTGCTCGGAAACGGCATCATCCATCAGACCGTATTGACGTGCCAGTTTTTCAATTTTTGCCTTTTGGCTCTTAGGTACACCTGCAACAATGAGGTTTTGGTTCGCTGTCATTCGGAAGTCACCTTTGTGGACCTTCGCTATTTCAGCAACACCTGTTTTCAGCGCTTTCCCAGGGAAATCAAGTAAACGACCATTTTCGATGAATAACGCTAAGTGGTGCTTACCATCAATGCCTTCCGCCCAACCGATACGGTCGCCACGGCCAGTAAACTCATAAGGACGGCTTTCAGAAAACTCAACGCCTGCACGTTTTTCTACTTCTGCTTTGAATACATCAATACCAACACGGTCTAATGTGTATTTGGTTTTTGCGTTCTTACGGTTCGAACGGTTACCCCAATCACGCTGAGTCGTTACCACCGCAGCTGCTACATCTAACGTTTTATCTAATGGCACAAAACCGAAATCGTCAGCTTTACGTGCATAAGTAGAAGTATCGCCGTGCGTCATTGCAAGACCACCGCCCACTAATACGTTAAAGCCCACCAGCTTTCCGTCTTTAGCAATCGCGATGAAGTTAAGATCGTTAGCATGAACATCTACGTCATTTTGCGGAGGAATTACAACCGTCGTCTTGAACTTACGTGGTAGGTAGTTGCTACCTAAGATAGGTTCTTCATCCGTTGTTGCTAGCTTTTCACCATCTAACCAGATTTCGGCATAAGCACGAGTCTTAGGTAATAGATGTTCACTGATCTTTTTCGCCCACTCGTAGGCTTCTTGGTGTAGCTCAGACTCAACCGGGTTTGTGGTACACAAAACATTTCGGTTTACGTCACCCGCCGTTGCAATGGAATCAATACCAATACTATTTAGTGTTTGGTGCATTAATTTAATGTTCGGCTTCAACACACCGTGAAACTGGAAAGTTTGACGAGTTGTGAGACGGATAGAACCATAAGAGGTGCTTTCATCTGCGAATTTATCAATCGCGAGCCACTGCTTCGGAGTGATGATCCCGCCAGGCATACGAGCACGCAGCATGACATTATGTAAAGGTTCTAGCTTTTGCTTGGTACGTTCGTTACGAATATCACGGTCATCTTGCTGATACATACCGTGGAAGCGGATCAACTGAAAGTTATCAGCAGTAAAGCCACCCGTAATTCTATCTTGGAGATCTTGTTCAATCGTACCGCGAAGATTTTTACTTTCACGCTTAAGACGTTCATTGTCAGCCAAAGGTCCCAGTACTTGACCTAGCACTTCTTGCTCTATTACTTGCTTGCTCATTAGTACACATCCCTTTGGTAACGTTTCGCTTTACGTAAATCATTAATATATTGTTCAGCTTGCTCGCGGCTCTGATTGCCATGTTTTTCCGCAATTGTAACTAACGCTTCATGAACATCTTTCGCCATTCGAGTCGCATCGCCACATACATAGAGGTACGCGCCCTCTTGAAGCCATTGCCAAACCTGAGCTGCTTGTTCGATTAAGCGATCTTGAACATAAACCTTTTCTTTTTGGTCACGACTAAAGGCAACATCAAGCTTGGTTAGCGCACCAGACTTAAGGTACTTCTGCCATTCAACTTGATATAAGAAATCTTGAGTAAAGGTACGGTCACCAAAGAACAACCAGGTTTTGCCTTCAGCATCATTGTTTTCACGCTCTTGAACAAAACTGCGGAACGGTGCGATACCGGTACCCGGGCCGACCATGATGATTGGTGTATTGTCGTCTTGTGGTAGTTTGAAGTTATTGTTGTTCTCAACAAACACCTTCACTTCACCGCCTTCTTCAAGACGTTGAGCTAAGAAGCTAGAAGCTCCGCCCAAACGAGACTCTTCGCCTTTTTGGTATTCAACCAAACCAACCGTCAAGTGAACTTCTTCATCCACTTCAGCTTGGCTTGATGCAATAGAGTAGAGACGCGGTGTCAGCTTACGTAGTAGACCAATCAATTCATCAGCCGATAGCTTAGTTTTCTTCTCAGCTAAAACATCGACAACTTGAGTATTACCCGCGTATTCACGAAGCTTGTCTTTATCTTCCACCAGCTTGATTAACTTCTTGCTGCCCGATAGCTCAGCAAACTTAGTCACAAGTTGAGGATTTGAAGATGTAATCTCGAATTTACTGACGAGTGCGCTGTGGATAGATAAGTTGTCACCATCGACATCAACACTTTCGATACCAGACAACCCAACCTTAGAAAGGATCTGATTTGCGAGTTCTGAACTGTTTTCAAACCATACACCTAGCGCATCACCCGGTTGGTAAGTAATACCCGACTCATCAAGATCAATTTCGATGTGACGAACATCTTTGCCCGAATCACGACCGGTGATCTTTTGGCTCGTCAATAATGTCGCGGTGTATGGGTTTTGTTTGGTGTATTGCGAATGACCGGCAGCCGCTTGACCGACTGGTAATTGAACCACATCGGCTTCAGTACCTGTCGATAGCGTCTCTTTTACTTGCTCTAATGCTTTAGCGCGCCATTCCGTTGCTGATTCTTCGTAATCAACATCACAATCAAGACGGTCGACAAACGATTTAGCACCAAGCTTAGCGAGGAAGCTATCGAAGTCTTTAGCCGTTTGGCAGAAGAACTCATAGCTTGAGTCACCTAAACCAATCACACCGTATTGTAGGTTTGATAATTTTGGCGCTTTCTTCGATTGTAGGAATTCATGCAACTCAATAGCGTTATCAGGGGCTTCGCCCTCGCCATTGGTTGAAGCCACAAAAATGACGTGTGTCTCTTTGGCTAGGTTCTTACCTTTATAATCACTTGCATCGAAAAGCTCGACAGCAATACCCAAGGCTTTGGCTTCTGCCTCAAGCGATTCAGCGACGCCTTTCGCATTACCTGTTTGAGATGCGAAGATAATGCTGAGCTTACCCGCAGGTTTAGCCGCTACTGCAGCAGCCGCTTGAGCGATTGGCGCAGCTGCACCGACAGGCTGAGCTTGGCTCACTCCCCAAAGGTAACCACTGACCCATGCCAGTTGTTGTGAAGATAACTCAGAAACAGTGTGTTGAAGATGACCCAATTGTTGGTCATTAAGTGGTGCTGCTAGCCCAGGTAACTCATTAGCCCCAGACTGTGCATTATTATTTTGTGAAGACTCTTTCTTATTTAAAGACATGGTCACGACATCCCTAATCATTGCGTGACGATAGATTAACCACTCCTTTTAATAACAAGAAAGAATAGAAAAGTATGTTTTATAACTTTTTGGAAGTAAAAACCGATTGAAACGCAAATTGACTTACTGGTTTTCAATACGCACTTGCTGAAAGCCAACCGCCATTGCCGACTTAGATGCTAGGTCTAAATCCGCGTAATGGCACTCTTCACCATGAACATCAGTAAGCAGAACAAAGCCACCTCCCATATGGCGAAACTCCACAACCCAAGACCCTTCTTGAATTGAGGGCTCTATGATCGCTTCAACTAACAGATTTTCTCTATATAAATTTCGTAATTCATTGAGTGTCATATTCCATCCCTTGCTTTGACCTCACAACATAGACCTTATAAGAATAGACGCTAATTAGCTCTCTGTATAAAGGATGGTCGAAAGTGATGAATGTGCTAACTAATTCCAGAAGGATATAACCAATAGATATAAAAAAACGCCACTTAATAAAGTGGCGTTCTCAAAATTCGTTCTAAATTTGCTTTATATGGCCTAGAAGCGCACTTCAGCGCCAGCAAACCAGCCATCAACCATGACAAACTCTTTGCCAACCTCTGAAGAGAAGAACTCTTCCGAATCAAGGTCGATCACGCGGTAACCACCACGTAGTGCTACTTCAGTTTCTGCTACAGGAATTCGGTACTGAACACCTGCCATCAAATCCGTGCTCTTAATACCACTGCTATCACCGAACTCCATCGTACCAATGATATCGAAATTGGTCTCAGGAACGTTGATCTCTGCGTTACCGTAGAAGCTCCAAGTAAACTCATCGAAGCTCGTTTGAGTGCCATTTTGAGGCTCGATGTAATTCGAGTTTGAATACTGAGTAAACGTCACACCCGCATCGAAGTTCATCAGCTTGTGATCTAACAACGTGTAATAGAAGGTGTAGTCGTACTTATCGAAGGCCAATGAATCTGCATCAACAGAAGTATAGCGAAAGCTAGCGTTTGGTAGCATCGGGGCATTATGCTCAAATGCGAAATACAACGAAGGTGAGTTAGAATCATCATCTTGTCTAACTTCGTTTAGCTTTGTACTTCCCCACCACATATCGGCACCGACTTTAGCCGTGTAAGAAAACTCTTCTTCAGCAGACACTGCCGAGCTTAAAGATAGCATTCCCACTAAAGCAATTAATGGCATTTTATTCATTTGAGATAGCTCCAATTCCATATCGTTGTGCTAATTGTATGCACATTCATAGATTATTGGGGAAAATTCTATCACACATCTTAAATTCTCAAACGATAAACCGCTGACGATCAAAGATTTGACGACACCATGACCTTAGTAACGTCTTTGGTTAGAACTGTGTACAAAGTTTTTGAAAAACCAGATACCCAATGCAATCACAATTAACCAAGGCAGCAACTTAAACACAACCCCCATCATACCCAAGACCAACATGACGACTAACGCGATTCCGGTTGCAGCCAATACCGTCATAAACGTGATACCAGTGACAAGTAAAGTTGCGACGAAAATAAGAACAAAGATTAATTCAAACATAATGGTCTCCCTAATGAGTTAATGACCTATCTTTCCTACTTTCTAACATTGCAGCTTCCATACCAAGTTAGTAAAACCAATAAAACCCTTACTTATCAGTCAAATAAAAAGCCACACATCTAAATGCGTGGCTTTTAAAGAAACGATCAATGGCAAATTTAGCCTCTAGTGGCGAATTTAGCCTTAAGTTTTTAAGCTTAGGTTTATAAGCTTGGTTTTTAAGCTTAAGTTTTTAGCTTGGGCTTTTAAGCTCGAACTTTTCACCTCGAGGGAGGTTATACGTTTAGCTCTTTAGGGATCTTAGCCAATGCTGTCTGCATCACTTCGATACCTGCACCTTTCTTATGTGCGTTTTCACTGATGTAGCGACGCCATTGTCTTGCGCCCGGCATACTTTGGAACAAACCAAGCATATGACGAGAGATGTGTCCTAAGCTTGCACCATTTGAAAGCTCACGCTCAATGTACGGGTACATTTCTTCAACCACTTGTGAGCGCTTCTTAATTGGCGTGTCTAAACCAAAGATCTGCTGATCAACTTCAGCCAAGATAAACGGGCTATGGTAAGCCTCACGACCGATCATCACACCATCAAGGTGTTGCAAGTGCTCTTTAGTTTGCTCAAGAGTAGTAACGCCACCATTCACGGCAATCACAAGATCAGAGAAGTCTTTCTTGATTTGGTATGCACGATCGTAATCTAGCGGTGGAATCTCTCGGTTCTCTTTCGGGCTAAGGCCACTCAACCATGCTTTACGCGCGTGAATAGTAAATTGCTCACAGCCGCCTTTTTCAGAAACCGTCGAAACAAACTTAGTTAAGAACTCATAAGAGTCTTGGTCGTCGATACCAATACGCGTTTTCACGGTAATTGGAATATCAGTGACTTCTTTCATCGCCGACACACAATCTGCCACCAGCTCAGGCTCAGCCATTAGACAAGCACCAAAGCGACCATTCTGAACTCGGTCTGAAGGGCAACCAACATTAAGGTTGATTTCATCATAGCCACGCTCACCAGCAAGCTTGGCACACGCCGCCAAATCAACCGGGTTTGAACCACCGAGTTGAAGTGCAAGAGGATGTTCTTGCTCGTTATATTCTAGAAAGTCGCCCTTACCATGTAAGATCGCACCCGTTGTTATCATTTCCGTGTACAGAAGCGTCTGCTGAGAAAGCAAACGGTGAAAGTAACGACAGTGGCGGTCAGTCCAATCGAGCATGGGTGCAACGGATAAGCGGTTAGCCGCGTATTTACTAGTATTGTCAGGTTTCATAAGGTGTTACTCGAAATCTATACACTGTATATATATACAGCAATTTGCTAGAGTTGCCCCAAACTCACCCTTTCAGTACGCATATAGTACGTATCGATGGAGTAGGACGAATGGCATCATTTAGCATTAAAAAAAGAACACTAAAAAGCGGTGAATCACGCTTCACAGTGGACATTGTAGTCAAAAAGAATTCGGCGATTATACACAGGGAATCGAAAACATTCAGGAAAAAAGAACTCGCTAGAACCTATGCAAACAAGCGGGTTCTTGAGCTAGAAAACCCTGACGAATCCGGACAGAAATCCGTACCGCTGTACGTACTTCTGGACAAGTTTATGGAAGAGCCTGATTTATGGGATAAAACAGGGCGAACGAAACAATACGTGATCAAGCTATTGCGTGACTGCGACATATCCAAGATTGAAAGCGACAAGCTAAGAACTAGCGACTTAATCCAACACTGTAAAAACCGTAAAGGCGGTGGCGCTGGCGGTGCAACTGTCTATCACGATGTTGCTTACCTTCGTTCTGTTATGAAGAAAGCGAAGCCTGTTTTCAATATTGCCGCCAACTTCCAGATATTTGATGAAGCAATTCCGGTTCTCATTGATATGGGGCTAATCGGTAAAAGCCAGAAGCGAACGCGCCGTCCAACTTCCGAAGAACTAAAGCGGTTAAAACTTGGATTAGAACAACGTGAGTCATTTCGGCCAAACGGCAAAACTCGAATCCCGTTCACCGACATTCTTGAATTCAGCATTCTTACTTGTATGCGAATTGGGGAAGTCTGCAAGCTGCGTTGGGAAGACCTCAACCAAGAACATAAAACGATACTTGTCAGAGACAGAAAAGACCCAAGGAAGAAAGAAGGCAATCATATGATTGTGCCGTTGCTTGGTGAGTCATTTGAGATCGCACTAAAACAACCAAACAAAGGTGAGCATATTTTCCCGTACAACTCACGAAGTGTTAGCGCAGGCTTTCAGCGAGTGAGAAATGAATTAGGGATTGAGGATTTGAGGTACCACGATTTACGCAGAGAGGGAGCGAGTCGGTTATTTGAAAAGGGCTACTCAATTGAAGAAGTAGCCCAAGTAACTGGGCATCGTAACTTGAACATTTTGTGGCAAGTTTACACTCAACTTTTTCCGCATAAATTGCATAAGAAAGCTTGAGTAGCGATCCTTTCAAAACATTTCTTAGAGAGTTCTAGCCATTCAAAAAGCCTGATTAGTAGTCTTCGCTGTAAACTATTAAGTTAATCCTCTCATGGGGCTGTAGTGCCAATAGCTTCTTGTCCTGTAGAAGCTTTGAAATAGTATGAAAGCACAACTCTAAAACTTGGTTTGTGCTTTCTTCAATTACTTCGTGCGAAGGTACTGAGTCATTTGCACCATGTACCAATTTGCTTCTTAAGTCATAAAGAGTCTTAATCGACTTTTTCGATTTTGTACGTTCCTCAAAAGAATCATACAAAAACCTAGAAACACTTGTTGATACCTTGAAAAGAGTCTCACCCTGAGCACCAAACATGCCCTCTAAAGCAGTAATAGCATCGATAAACGAATCAGTAGGATTCTTTCTTTCAAAAACGGCTTGGGAAAGCTTACGCAACGGTAGTTCCACCGTTTTTAAATCAGTGTTTTTTAACAACTGATACCACATTTCTAATCTATCAAGATGCCCCTCTTCAATAGACAGCATCCCATGAGGTTGATTATCTGAAGTAAAAGAAAAATTTCCCGCAGGCGATGTACATAAACCCATAGTCGAAAATACATACTTGAAACCTTTTGGTTCAAATGTTGTAAAAACCAACGCTAAACTAAATGCATTTTCTATTTTATTTACATAGTCATGGGTCTTTCTGGAATTGGAGCTAGAGTAATCTTTAACATCTCCAATCAATTTTGTTCGATGATTAATTTCACCAATACAACCAAATGACGTTACTTCACCATTTTGGCTTCTGTTGTGCATTGCCATTTGGGCAATTTTATTAGGACTATTTCGGTCGTCAAACTGCCTAACGACTAAATCCTCAAGCCTCAGTTCGCGCAACTCCCCTAAATTTAAACCAACAATGCCAATAAAGCTCGAATACTCAGCTTCTTCGTTGTTCACAATCTGTCGCAAGAACAAAACTTGTTTTTCAATCTCACGAGTTAAGTCGTCATAAGTCCCCTCCCCTCTAAAGGTGCAGTTTTGAAATGAAATTGTGATTATGTTCTCTAACAATTGAACAGTTTGAGTGTAGTGACTGATATCATCATCAGTTACAAACTTGAGCGCACTCATCAAGCCAGCTTCTCTATTTAACAAGTCAGATATCTTGTCTTTTCTTATCAAAACCTCAAACCCTTCAAAGTCCATTGGGTATTTTTGATTGTAATTGTATTGCTTTACCACCAATCCACTCTGCTTCATAAGAAGTGTTGGATATTCTCTACTCGCTATCTGAAAACAATAATTAAGAAGCTCATCCGTTTCAGAGGTACGAAGAGGAGGCTCGCCACCACACAAGCTCCGACAAAGGTGGAAAATAGGTTTACCACCAGACTCCATTTCACTTAGAAGAGTAAGGTATTGGTCTTCATAAGCATCCTGTTGAATCAAAGCTATTCGTATTTCTTTTATTTTCTGGTTGAGTAATTCAAGAACTGCAATTTCATTTGCGTTAAATACGATTCCATCTGCACTTTGAATAGCTTCAAGGTTAGTTTGGTTCAACGCATACTCTAGGCAATGCACACCAAGCAACTGTCTTAACTTATTAAAAATATTAAACATTCTGAATCCCTATCATGCTCCGACTAGCCACTATGAAGAATACTCGTAAAAAAGTACATATACATAAACTGCGTGCGTGAGATAGTGCAAATCAACCATTGAACACACCCTGTTAGTTGAGTCGATTCTCACTATCTAAAGTTATAACTGAAGAAGTCAGAACCACACTCTTTTAATCAAAAAAGCCCTACTAATTAGGGCTTTTACTTTCAAGTCGAGTCAAACGCTCATCCATCTTTTCCATCATCAGCCGAAGCCACTTAACATCGGTTTTTAGTGTAATACCAACACCTACCCCGCTCGACAATGCACTGACAACAGCGATTATTAGTGTTTGATACTCTGCCATTACTTAAACTCATTGCGTAGGGTTTCCCATAGGCCAATTGCTAATGGAACTAAGGTACCCAAAAGCCCGCCATACTGAACACCCGTTTCTGAAACGCTCGCAGTAAGTAGTTCAGGGTGTCCCGCAGCAAGAGCAATACCCGCCCCAATTAGCGCCAGCCCTTTCTTAGTCGATAGCTGTTTAAAATCTACTTTCATTGTTAGCCCCTAGTTGTTGATGCGCTTCCAGATATAAGCGCTGATTAAAGCGGTCAGAACCCCAACCGCCAAACGTTGCATTGCTTCTTGTTTGGTCATACAAGCGCGACCCCTTCAGCAGCATCACTCACCGAGTAATATCGCCCGACTTCCATGATGGACATGGCATGAACAAGACGAGTCATGAAGTGATCGTCATAGAGGTTTAAAGCTGCACTTGGGTTCACGCCCACTTTGCTAGCCACAAATTGAATGTAATTTTCGGTATCGTTGTTATCACTCTCTGGAGCCCAACGATGGATAATGCCCGAGAGCGTATTCAGTCCATAAAGGTTCTGATAGTTGCGGATGAGCTTGGTCGCAGCTCGAAAGCCGTACTTTGAATCAGAGAAAGTTTCAAAAGCCTTATCTTTCGATGGTGTGACCTTGCCCGTCCAAGCGTTACCACTAATGCGAATGTTGAGCGGGTTGTTATTACGAACCCCGCGATTAAGTTGTGATTTCATAACTTTTTGCCCCTGATATAGAGAAAGGATTAAGGCAATAACAATAAGTGCGCGAATCATGCAGCCTCCTACGATTAGACTTACGACACGCCCAAACCAACCAAAGTCACATCACCACCATGCAGGAACACTCTCGACAAAATTTCTTTGTCCGTTATTCCACTATCGGAGGTGTAAGCTGCATCGCCTCTGATCATCAGATGTAGAATGACTTTTTGTTTTCCTTTGATAAGTTCCTTATCAACCCATAAGACAGCCGTTTCATTAGCAGTGACTCGCTGCCCTAGCTCTGAAGGAGTGCCGTGAACCGTAGTACTTTTTAGGTCTAACTTTCTAACGTAACCATCGGGAGATTTGATGACGTTGCCTTGCTCATCAGCTAAAACAACAGCAAAGCCCAATTCCCCCTCAAAATTGGATAGGCGAAGCATGGTTGAGAGGTTGAAGAAAAACTTAACAAAGGGCTCATCACTTTCAGGAGCTAAAGAAATCAATGGCAAGATATCCATGTCTCCAAATTCAGAGAACTCAGATACACTGTATGTAAGCAAAAATCCGTCTAGGTCTTCGTTCCAACCCTCTCGGCCACTTCGATAAAAATCACCTTGAATAATCGGTATCGCTAATGGTGCATCAGAACTGGGTTCACCAGAGTTCATGTGCTCATACAGAAATTCGATTTTATTTCGACTGTTACCCGTAGGTAGCGGTGGTAATAGCATGTTAATACTCCAATATGTGCGCTGTATCTGTATCAGGCTCTGTTCCTGACAAAGTGAACCCCGCTGTGGTTTCAATCGTAACCGTCTCACCCGCGACTAACTCAAAACCTTTGAGACTCAACACCCCTGTATTACTTGCAGGCGCTTTGATAATTATCCCTTTACGGTTGGCATTAGCGGGAACCGGCATTGGCAATTCACCAGAACGCCCAATGAGTTCGTTGCTAACTTCTACGCTTACAACCTGATTGGGTTCAAGGCGTACGCTCTGATTAGGTTCAAGACGTACTTCTGGCAGCTCGCTAACTTTCATACTTTGACCAGGCATCAATTCGATTGGCGGCATGGTTTGAATTTCTAACTTTTGCCCTTCAACTGGTGGGGTAAAATCCCCACGCCCATGCTCAAGTGAAAGGCTACCTTCACCACTAAGTAAGATGCGCCCCATTGGTTTTCCATAACGAAGAACCGAACCACTAGGCAAAGTAAATTCCTCGCCAGCATCATCTAATCGAACTGACAATTTGCCTTTATACGACTCAATAAAAAGCCAACTAGATTCTACGGTTAAGGGAACGACTTGCCCTTTTATTAGAGTGAGGTTCATTTTTTCACCGCCTTAAATAGAACAAAACCAAACACAAATACAATCACGGCCATAAGAACTAATTGCTGTTTATTGAGAGCGCTTTGTCCGTTGTCTTGTTTGAACTTGGCAAGTTCAGTTAGCTTGTCGAGGTTCTGTGTATTTTGAGCCGCTTGATTACCCGCAAGCCCTGCTATCATTTGAAGGTTTTCGCTATTACTTGAGCTGTATTCTTTGAGCGCACCATTGGCGAGCGCTAATGATTCATCGAGCGCGTCACCTGCAAAATCAAACGACTTAGCCACACTGCCATAATCGGTGGACGTGGCATTAATCGTTGAACCTTCAATACCACTCAGTGCAACGCCGAGGTTGTCACCGCTGATAGCATTTTGACTACTGGTATTCTTTGTACTGGTGCTATTGCTTGAACTGGATTTACCACCCATGCACTACACCTCCCATCGTAATAATTGGTGACGGTCTCGCTCTATGCTTGAGACTTTTCCAAGCCGCTTTAATAAGCGCGCCACCAAAGGAAAATACGTTTTCGTGGTAATCGCTTTCAAACCGCTGCTTTTGACATAAGCTGCCAGTTCACGGGTCGCTTTCACTGCGCCAGTTCCCTGTACCGCCCACACAAAATAGCTATTGCCAAACACCTCACCTGCAACAGCAAGGTCATAGTTATCACCTTGAATCAGATAGATGCTAACAAGGCCATCGCTTATAGCTTGCTCCATTAACTCGAAGTCATCAGGACAAGCGCGAAAAGCAACTCGCAATCGCTCTTGTGTACTTTTTGAATGCGTTACCACTTGGATCATTTGAGTACCTTTAGGGCTACGATGACCAACACTGCGATAGCAAGAATGAGCCAAGGACTCACCCCACCACCCATGTTGATTCCACCAATTGATTGCCCCGACTGGTTACTACTTGTGGCTGTAGATGGTCCAGCGCTACCGCCCGTTAAACCACCACCGCCCGTTAAACTGGTCATTGCTCCAAACATATCAACCCATTTTCAGCCAGATAATCAGCGCAAGTATCACCACAATGATCCACGCTGATTTGTTGATTTCCTTGGCGGTCAAAAACCCAAGAGTTAAGCCCGCCACACCGAGGTAGAGAATTGGCATTATTTGCCCCCTTTGAGCGCAAACGCCAATCCGCCGAACACCACAAGCAACAACACCACAACAATGGCGATGGTCTGCCATTGAACACCGCTATTCGTATTCACGGGCTGTCCATTGGGTTGCTGATAGTCGTTATTGTTGGCGCGATTCTCGTCTGGACTGGCCGACTTAGCGCGTTCTAGCTCGTTATCCATCTTGATACCAAGCATATTGCCGCCAAAATCTCCCACCACATCGACAGCGCCACCAACAAGTTCACCCGCACCTTCAAGGATGCTGTCAAACCAACCGCCAGAACTGGCGGTGGCTTTCGGTTGGTCAGGTAAGGACATAGCCCACCCCCTTAGTTCGCTGTGATAACGCCTACTTGCTCAATCGCTTCAATCAACACAGACACGCTGCCCGTTTGAGACTTATCAAGCTCGAATTGAAGCTGCTTCATGGCATTAGTCGGCAAGCGACCTTCAACACCAAAACCAGTACGAACAAAATCAAGACTGAACCAATCTGGATTTTGTTCTAAGCCACAGATAGCGAGGTCGAATGCGTTGTCTGCTTTGTTGACGTTGATTTCTTCAACGCTATCGCGAAGAACACGAACGCGATCAATCGACGAGTCTTTGAAGTGAATACGCTTTAAGGACAGAAGCGGAGAACGCTCAGAAAAATCAAACGGAGTACGACCCGATGCACTGGCAAACCAAGACAAAGAGTAAATACGCGGTAAGTAAACACGCTGTGATTGAGCTTGTGTAGTATGAGAACGTGCACGGATGCTTGGCGCAGCTGTACCACCCGATTTTGGAGCTAACTGGATATACACAAACCAGATTTCACCTTGCAGGGTAACAAGCTCACCAGTGCGAACACCGCCTTTGGTGCGAAGCGTTAAATCTGCAAATGGGATGACATAGCGACCCGCTTGTGTGAACTGTTTGCGATGCTCCTGAAGGTCTACTAAATCTTGACCTGTTAGGTTGTACGTTTCCTTGCCGTTTAACGTGATACGTACACGCTCAATATCAGCAGGGTTAGTAATGTTCGTTACCAGTTCAATGGATTGGTATGTTGGACCACTAACCAAACGTAAGCTTGCTTGGTTGCCCCAATTAGCTCCTTCAACAGGGTCTAAATCGAGTGGACGTGGGTTAAATGGTGTATTCAGTAGTTCCATAATTTAAAACCACCCCGAATTACCATTGATTTGCTCTTTGAGAGGCTTGAGCGCGCCTACATTGTTGATTACCGCTAATGCCAACAGCACTAAGACGACTGTGATTAGCATGGCTTTATGACTTGCTTTCATGGTTTCCCCTGTTTCACAACGTTGGAAAGTTTTTAAGAGTCATTATCAAATCAGACAACCGAAACAAGGTCATGAGGTTTCAACCTATAGGTAGAACTTTTAACCTATAGGTTGAAATGAGAGAGGCATCACGAAGGGTTTAACGGTAATTGCGAGATAGGAGCTTCCCACTTTCACAGTTCAGAGCACCACGTTCTATGTTGCCAATCCCATCACGAACAATTAGGTATTCCGCGATCGCCTTGCCGATAAGACGTTTATTAACCTTGGAACTTTTAAGATCAGCGACTTCGTTTGAGTGAATGCCTTTTTGTTTGGCAACCCAATCCGCATCCACGCCAGAGTTCACCGCACCCAACCACCAAACCGAAGATTGATTAGTCACGGTTTTAGGTACTTCTTGCCCACGCTGAAAGATGGTGTGCACCACATGACCAAACTGACGGCCACCACGTAAAAGCTCACCTGTTTTCCCTTCTAGCTTTCCAGAGGTTTCCGCGCAACTTGCGAGTTCTTCAATCACCACATTCAGCTTAGTTTTATGACCATCCCCCAACGCCCAAGCTATCGCGCTAAAAGCTTCAAGTTCTGACATGCACGCTCCTTTGGGCGGGACATACGCAAGCTTAAACGAACAGCCAACACGACGACCATGCACTGCCGCTTTGATAAACTTGGCAAGGTCATCAAAGCCATGGCACATCTGGCCGTGAAACTTTTGTCCTGCGTAGTTTCGGTACGGGTCAAAGAACAAGACTTGCCCTTTTTTGGGTACCAACCCCATGAATTTCACGGCACTGGTTTTTCCGCTACCCGTACCACCTAAATAAACGGTGTGCTCGGCATCATGAGAGGGATTAGAGTTAATCGGATTTACGATTAGCGACATGCTTCGCCTCCTCTTCTTTCTGCATTTCTAGTGCGGTAATTTGTTTCTTAGAAGCCCACCACAAACCTAAAATCGCCAAGGTGAGCGTCATCAAATTCATGTAATCACCACAATGTTCAAGCAATGCGCCACCGTATTGTTTAGCAACAGGTCGAGCGGCATTGATAACGCTTTGTTTAGCGCGATCATCAAACTCAAAATCAATGTCTTTCATAATCGACACGGCTTGCTCAACAACCACTAACCCCGTTGTAACTAACGCATCCAATGCTTCACTAACATCGACTTCGGGTTCTTGTTCAGTGCTGCCACTCGGTTGGTTTTCGGTTGAAGTGTTCGATTGCAGCTCCGCAACGTACATATCAAGCTCAGCAAGGTTGTCAGCACTCATTTCAACGGTTGATTCATCCATTGGCGTTACCCTCCTGCGTTGGTTTTGGCGTTGCCAATAAACGTTTAATGGTGAAGAGCAACACGAGAATCAAACCCAAACATGCTCCAACCTTGAGCAATTGCGGTTTAAGGCTTGGTTTTGGTGGTAGCACTTCGTCTTGGATTTCTTCGGTTGGGAGCGCTTGGTCTACCGTAGTCATTTCAGTTGAATCGGTATTGGTTTGCACTTCAATGACCGTTGGCTCATCTTCGGTTAGCTCAAGCTCAACGACTTCGGTTAGCACTGGCAGCTGAGCAACCGACTCTTGCATGTGATCACTGCAATAATCACTCACCGTTTTACTCATTGAACTATTACCGCAGCTCGGACACTTGTAATAAAGCAATCCAAGGTTGCGCCCGTTCTTAACGGTTTCGCCTGTATCAATCAGTTTTCCCTCGCCCACCATGTGAACGGTTGACGCTCGACTGCAGACAGGGCAAGACACATAGCCCCGCGTTGGATTCGGTGTTTTACTCATCAGTTTGCACCTCTTCAATAACATTACCCATTTGCTTTTGAAGCTGCTTTTTACGCTCTGAACGAATGATGCGGTTGGCTTTAGCGACAAGCTTTGCTTTGTCTACCAATTGAGGGTCAAGGCCAAGCTCAGTCAGAGGGTTGGCATTTCCCATCAAAAGCTTGGGTGCAAGCGTCAGTAGGTCACTTGGTGATAAGTCTTTGACTTTATCGAAGGCGGTTTCAAGCTCTTGCTCCAATCCATCAATAGTATCGAGGCGCTTTAGTTCTGCTTGGCATTCTTCTTTAGAAAGTGTGTTCATGGTGTTCCTCTGTCTCACGACGTTGTTTAGTGTTTAGCCCCTGATTCACATCGTTGGCAATGGTTTAATACACAATCAGACGATTATTTTTGAAACTGATATTCGTGTATTTATCTATTTGGACTTTTGCTCCCCGCATTAACGGTGAGATTAAGCATTGGACTCCCTCCACGCTCCATCCGGTCACGCGTTGAAGATGTTCAACTAAGGGAGAGTTACAGTTATTTTCAGTGCTCCAAGGTGAGACGCTCCGCGCCTCTTGAAGACGCTTCACGTCTTTTTTCTTAACGAGCGAATAGCACTCGCTAGACGTCTCTATAAGACGACCGAGCCAAGAAAAGCCGATCACCTTTTTGGTTGTTTCACCGTATTGGTTTTGTTTTGATTGGTAGGCAACTTTTGCACTATCAGCCAATTGGCAGAACAGCGACCACTTCGAAGAATCTGCCGCTTGGCGCAGCTCTTCGAGCTTTGGGTCTATCATGGTCTGTTCCGGTTTTGCCCTGCGTAGATTTCGCCAAAGAGAAACAGGCTTACCACCAAATTGCTGAAATTGACGGATTCGGTGAGTGGAAGCCCAAGCACGAGCACGATAAGCAGATTCTTCACCCTCATGCTCTGGCATGTGCTTTCCATTGATGTTCTTCGATACGTATTTGGCAATGTAGGCAGTCGCCCCGCCCTTTTTAGGATCAGCCTCTTTCACATCAAAACGAGGCGAAATATCAGAACCTAGTTCGAACGTATCCTCAGAGATAGCGCACGACTCTAAGGTTTCGATAATGAAGTCTTTATCGTCAGGTGAACAAAACAAAAAATAGTGAGCATGACTGGTTGCGTCCTTGTGTGGTTCTGCCACTCGAAAACCAAAATAATGAATCTCTTCTTTAGCTATGAGCGCTCGACCTAACGCCCATTGCTGCATAAGTACTTGGTGACCATCTTTGATACTCGCACCATTCCACTTTTTAGAGACTCGGTGGTATTTACTCGGTAACGTCCAAGTAATAAAGAGCGCGGTATAACCTAAGTCTTGAGCCAACTCTTCAAAACCACGAGATCGCACCATCATTTCAATACGACGGTTTTCTGGATTCGCAGTCGTTCGCTTGACCACATCCTCAAGATTGAAAGAATCGCCCGTCTCGTTATTCATCACTGCCATAGTTTCAAGGAACGCTTTAGCGTCACGCTGTTTCTGTTTCCAGTTGGCAAATGACAACGCACTGATCACCGGTGACTGATGTTTCCCCTCACCAACTCGCTCAAGCGTGATTTGTGAATACTCAATGTATTGCGCTCGGAGGTGTAACAAGCGTCCCTCTATCCAAGATTCAGATTGCATCTTGAGCACAGCTACCTGTAGGTCTTGTTCTAACTCTTCCGGTTTCTTATCGCGCTTTTTAAGATTCACTTGTGGCGCGTTAACATGAATCGTTTTTAGTTCAGCTTTCTGCAATTGGTAAACATGCTCTATCGCATCTAAAAAGCTTTTGAATACTTCGGGTTGGCTTTCTTCGGTAAGCAGTAACGCACACTTATCAGCGAACTTTTTTGCTAGTTCACTAACGGCATCATCACGCATCAAAATGTTGTGGCTTAACGGTTGAGTTCGAGTCTTGGCGCGACTATCAACAAACGGGAATTTGTCTTCAATGAAGTGCGCTCTTTTTAGCCCAAATTTAACGGCATCTTCTGCCGCTAGTATCAGATTTTCTTTGGTAGGGTTTTGACGTTGTTTACGCTTGGCTATTTTGCGCTTCACATCGTTACGCACGATTTTAGGCAAGCGAGGAAAGAAGCGTTTAGTGAACGCAGAGTAACGAGGGAGTTCCCCTGCGTCACTTTTCGCTTCCATGTTAGCAAGTGCTGCTGTCATCGCTTGTTCGTTCATTACAGCCCCGTACACGAATGATTTGTGCAAACGTAATTCATCGGTCTAGCTTTACGCTTTGAACGCTTCGATAAACCATGTTTTTCACGTAACTGCTCTATCAAATGAATAGAGCGTTCGCGTAGTTCCGGTTTTGGGTCAACCATGCCAAGCATATCGGGGCAAGGTAGGTGGATAGGGTCAGATACCTGCATGTCTATTCCTCCAAGCTTTCCAACAGCTCTGTAGCTTCGACTAGTTGCTCATAGATTGGGTGCAGAAATTCAAACTCTGGTGAAGATGGGCTTAGCCAAGACAAGCGACCTTTCACGATCATGAAAAGCTCTTTAGCTTCACTCGAATGAGAAAAATCAACGTTAATGCTATGAATCGGTGTCTTTACATTATTCATGCTCAATCCTCTATCCGTTTACTGATAGCCAATCTTGCTTGGCTTCCGCATGACGCTTATCAATGTATGCAGCCAAATCTTCAATCTTGACCAACGAGGGGCTACGTTCTGAATCACGCAACTTAAAAGTAGGAACGGGGAAGTCGCAGCCTTTGGCTTTTTGTTCTGCCGTCTTTGGAGTGATGCCAAAAAACTCTTGGCTGATCTGTTTAAGTTCAACAGTCGGGTTTTCAAATCGCGCAAGTAAAGCAAATCTTGTGTTCATAATTCCTCCATGTAGTACACTTGAGGTAACTGTAACCAATTCACAATTCCTCAGAGTTCCTCAAAGTCGATTTGAGTTAATTATGAGGCATTACTTTTTGATTTCAACACCTTTTTGAAGAACCGAGGCAATAATGAGCGAGTTTGAGTTAAGTTTGAGGAAGCTAAAGGAGGTTACGAACACCTCTACGAATGCAGAGCTAGCAAAGGTTTTAGAGATATCTCCAAAGACGATTTATACGTGGAGAGAGCGTCAAAACATCCCTGAAAAAATATTCCTCAAAGCTAGACAGCTATCACAAAAGGCCGTCAGTTTGCCTACTGGTTATCTTGAGCTTAAGTTTTTCGATATTGAGGTGAGTGCTGGACAAGGCACGCTTGTTGAAAAAGAAGAAGAATCTAGCGCAATGGTTTTCAGTGAGAAATTCATTAGGCAAGAGCTTGGCTTTAACCCAAACAATATCTTCCTGATGCCCGTTCGCGGTGACAGCATGATCCCAACTCTTAAGAATCAAAGCGTTGTAATGGTGAACCGTGTTGATGGTTTTTCTACTGATGGGATTTACGTATTCAGATATGACAATCGATTGATGGTGAAGAGACTTCAATTTCTACCAAACGGAATCAAGGTAGTCAGTGACAATAGTGCTTATGAAGCATGGGAACTTGGAAAAGAAGAGATTAAAGGTAACGACTTCGAGATCATCGGTGAGGTGGTTTGGTCAGGGCAGAGAATGTAAATGAAAGAACACAATATCTACTTTGATCCGGATACTAGCTTCTTCGAGCTTAAGATAGTTAGATTAACCGCAATCAGCTTCATCTCCATTTTCCTTCTCGTTTGTGGAATTATTATTCACCAGTCGAGCCTTTGGGGTGAGTGGAACTTTACATACTTTGGCTTCAATAACCTTTTAGATTACTTCAAAGTGCCACTAGGTTTTCTTGCTCTTATGATTCCGGTTGGTGCTGTATTCGCTGCAAACCATCGCTCAGAGCAGACAAAAAAACAAATAGCACTAACACACAAGCAAAACTTATTTACTAACTACTACAAGCACATTGAAGAATTCCAAAAATTTACCGAAAAAAGATTAGAACCTGTTCTTGAACATAAAGCATTTGATAAATTAAAAAAACTTGAGACTAACGCCTTTGATATTCGCCAATATCACAAAGCATTGTTTCCAGAGTTACTTCACACAGGAGATATCAAGATCAATAAATTGTTGATTGGAAAGCTTGAAGCGCACTTTGACATTCCGACACTGATGAAATCAGAAAAAGTGGATTCCCTAAGCGAGATTAGCCTGTTTCTCTTATATCGTATTTCAGACCTAGCCCCAATACTCACAAATCATCACCTAAGCTTAGGTAAGATAATGCTTGATGGAGCTAACCTAAAGAACATTTTAATTAGAGACTATAAGCACACTCAATTAAAACTACTCGGAAAGAAAGAGTGCGAGCAAATTATAATAAAAGGCCACTGCTATTCAATCATCGACTCAATTGAACGTATCCATGCAATTTTAAAAGTGGTCGATACGTGTGCAAGATTTGATACTTCTTACGAGACGATGCACTGCCTTGAAATGATGGAACGATTAAAAGCAACACTTAGGATAGGACGCATGAATCAACTCAAAGTGGATCCCGAGATTGGATTAACAAAAGTATTCACATTAGATCTTTTCTCTGATGATGAAGTGCCGAACAATACCCCTTACACACTCCCTGAAAATCGAGTGTGCCACAAAACTCTTGAAGGCTGCATAAAATTCAGTATTAACGATTTAACAGAGCAGTACGTAAAAGGTACGGATGACTCACTGGCAAACCAAGTAATTGCTTAAAAGTGAGTCCAATCGAGCATTGGAGCGACGGATAAGCGGGATGATGGGTGCATATTAGATACCTCTTAGAAATTCAACGATATAGCTCATAGCACACCGCTTTATGTGTTAGCTGTTCTTATACTGAGAGAATGAACGATCACCCTCTGCTCAACATAAGGCGGGGGATTATACAGCCCTACCAGCATTGCTTCAATCATAAGCAGGCTTGGCACATTCCCTTTCATCCCTGGTCTAATTGCCAAATCATGAGTTCCTAAATGGTCTCGATAATTTCTATCTACACTAATGTCACTGGCACAATCGCAGTACCACTAACTAACTAACTAACTAACTAACTAACTAACTAACAAGATAAAGCATTAATAGCGGCAGCTTTAACCTTTTCTCTCAACCAGGCAACTGATGAGTCAAGGTTTCTAGCTTTTGACCAATACACACACACCTCAACTTTCTGCTCTAAAAAATTGTTATCTAAAATTTTCAGATTAAATACGTCCAAATTATCAGCTGCCATTTTACGAGTGAAAATAGCTAGGTTATCGCTGTCTTGAACGGAAGATAGTAACCCCCAATAACTCGCAACTTGTCTTTTCACTTTACGTTTTTGCAAAAGTTGGACACTAGAGGGCCGTAAGCTCTCAAAAAAACTGTGATTACCAGAGATACTTGAAAGTGTAACGTGCTGATGTTCTAGAAACTCACTCTCGCTTATTAGGCTTGCAGGAAATGCAGGATGATTTTTCCGACAAACAACAACTAACTCATCGTCATAAATCCTGTGAGAATGTATTGATGGTTCAGTTTCGGAAGAGCCTTCAATTGAGAGATCAATCGAGCTTAGTCTTAGCATATCCTTGGTTTCTTTTGTACTGTGGTTATCAACTAAAATCGTAACATTCGGAGCTTCACTTTCAACCACCTTAAAAAGCTCAGGTATTAAAGTGTGCTCAAATAGACTGATGGTTGATATTTTAAATACACGCTTACTCAAACTAGGATCAAATCGGGTCCTCGTCGCTGATAGTGCATCTAACTTTAAAATTGCATCAGCAATATCTGGGTAAATTTCCAACGCAAATGCTGTCGGTCTAACGCCTAGCTTCTCCCTAACAAAAAGTGGATCATTATAAATATCTCGCAATTTTGAAATACTTTGACTCACCGATGGCTGAGTTATCCCTAACCGCTTCGCTGCCTTAGTATATTTTCTCTCTTCTACGACCGCAGCAAAAATAGCTAACAAGTAGTACTCATTAAAGTTCATACGCGTTACTGATATAAATATTATTATATTTTATGGTATCAGTGATTTACCTTTAAAAAGTAGACTTTATACGCCTTTCCCCTACTACACCGCACTGATTTAGTTAAATAATTGATGCTCTGTTTTATTACACCATGCTCTGTGACATCAATATCAAAAGCGACACATCAAAGTTCACAAACTGAAGTTCTATCGACTAGATATAAATTCACTTATATCTGATAGTGCCAATTTTTACCCTAAAAAACGTAGACTTCGCGATCTTATTAAGTGATTACATTTCATTTAAATCCAGCCAAACCAAACACTAAGGCTCACCTACGAAGGACGTAAGAGTAATGAAAAAAATCAGCTTGCTGGCAGCGGCAGTTTCAATGGCGTTAACGGGTTGTGGGAGCGATGACTCAAACTCTTCACCAACACCAACACCAACACCACAGTTCACAATCACAGCCATTGATGGCTACCTAAATAATGCCGAAGTTTACATTGGAGATAACTGTGACTCGTTTGTAGGTAGAACCAACTCAAGCGGCCAACTAACACTCGAGCTTACGGATGAAATTGTTGATCAAAAGGTGTGCATTAAAGCCATTGCAAATGAAACGATTGATATGACCCGCGGCGTTGTTGTTGATGAATTTACCCTTGCGGCTCCTTCAGTAGCAGAAAGTGCTGACGAACCTGTGGTTGTCAGTCCAATGACTAACCTCGTTGTTGAACAAATTGAGCATGCCGAAGAAAATGGCGCCGAAATGACTCAAGAAGAAGCAGAACAAGCTGTTGTTGAATCTTTCAATACCAATGATGATGTGGTTTATACCTCTGAAGATATCTTTGGCGATTACGTTGCAGTGGCTGAAGGCGAAGGTGAAGAAGCAGAAAAAGCTAAAGCGGTCAACGTTGTTGGTGAAACGTTAGTTGACAATGACGATGTGCTTGACGTCGAAGAGCAGCTAAATGTTGTTTCAGATATTTCACAAGAAACGTCAGACATTATTGCCGATGAGACCCAAGAACTAAGTGATGATTATTCTCCGATTGTTCATACTGGTGAAAACGGCTATCAAGGTATTGAGACTAACCATCGCCCAAGCGTTAATCTGGAATTCTCGCAACCAGAAGGATTTGAGCTAGGCGAATCAGTCAGTTACGATCTCTCCGCACTATTTTCTGATCAAGATACTAGTGATGTTCTGACCTATTCAGTTGATGCACAAGACAAAGCTGGAGCACTCATTGAGGGCTCAACTCTCACGATCACGCCAACGGAAGCTGGTGATCACATTGTATTGGCCTATGCCTCTGACGGTGTTTCTCGCTCTTACCCGTTGTTCATTGAAGTTGAGACATTGACACCAAATACTGCGCCAGTATTGAATGAGAAAAATACCGTACAGTCCGACCTTGATACCTTAAATCTAACGGCAACCCAAAGTGTTGATGAACGTGTATCGATTAACGACTTGTTTATCGATGCAGATAACGACGAACTGACTTACGCAGTAACAGACCTCACAGGGAATGGTTTGAGTATCAACGCTGATAACGAAAGCGCTGAGCTGCATATTATTGGAACACCAGAACAAGAAGGTACATTTACATTTAACGTAACTGCTAATGATGGACATCACCCTTCAGTAAGCGCCACCCTTAATCTAGATGTTTCGGAAGCGCCGAATACAATTCCTGTATTAAACGAAAGAGAGCAACAGCGCATAGCAGATGAGCTAACAGAACTTAATTTGCAGGTTGGTAAAGCTGTGAATAGCAATATTAGTCTCGACCAACTGTTTAGTGATGATGATACATTAACCCTGACAGCGCAAAACACTATCGAAGGTGTTAGTACAATAATGCATGGGACAACTCTTTCACTAATAGGCACTCCTACGACTCAAGGTAATGCTGATCTCGATATTTCTGCTGATGATGGTGTGCATGACCTAGTATTGGCCGAATTTGATGTACCGGTGGCAGAAGAGGACTCTTCAGAACCTACAGACCCAGTAGTACCCGCTCCAACCCCTCGTTTTGAAGAGAAGCATTTTATTGGCGGTGAGTGGCGCATGGGTGAGATTGGTGAAGATGAGCATGACCTAGAGATGGGTTGGGCTTCATTGATGAAAGACCAAGATCAGCACTACTTCTGCTGGGAGAAAAGCAAGGATATTAAGACTCCTGAAGAACTTGCTGAACTAGAGTTGCCTGAAAATAAAACACTTGTTATCGATCCAAATAGCGAGCATTGCTGGCCTATTGAAATCCAGTCGGATGGCACATTACTTGGTGACGGAGAGACCTACACACCTGTTTATACATCAGAAAACAATGGTGACTACCAAATTGTTTATGAACTTGAAGGTGGTTTGTATTGGTTAGACTCTACTCAAGATTTGCCATTCAGCGCGATGCTACCTGTCCCAGATATGGATCAAACATTCTATCAAAGCATTGATTGGGAAAACGACTCTGATGTAGCACTACGCTTACGCAGTGCAAACTTCACAGTTAATCAACAAAATATTTATGCTGCAGACGTGACAAAGTCAGGAATCTTTACTGCTCGTGAGTTAGAAGCCTATGATGATGATTTATTGCCAATGGTTTGGACTGGTACTTGGGAAATTTCAACGTCAGATGATGGTAAAGAGCTATTGACCTACAAAGGAATGAACTTTGCCGACTACGAACAACAATATATGCGCCAATTTAATGATGGTGAATTACGAATTCTTGTTGCTCAGCATGGAGATGAAGACGGAGAAAAGGTAGATATCGTTCTCGAATCACCCGATGAATCATTATTGCGTAGTATCAATGCGGTATGGGACCCAAGCTCAACACAACCTAAGCCAACGCCAACATTACCAGAGATCCTTGACCCAAGCTTACTTGATGGCAAAACGTTCTATATGACTGAATACGGTTCATCTACTGGGGATGGGGAGTCTTTAGAGCATAGCGTTGTATGGTGTGATGCGGTCAAATTTGAAGATGGAATTTACTACTGGAATAAACGTAATCCATCAAACCATACCACTTGCCCCACAGATGCTGACTTGATTGAAAGCGGTACATATACCATTGATGGTGAAAACTCTGTAATGGTTGTTCAAGCTGGCATTTACTCAACAATTTATACCGTGATTGGAGATGCTAGTGACCTTTCATCTGGCGCTCTATCAGTCATTGCTCATGGCTCTCGCAAAACTCACTTTACAGATAAAAGTGCGGTAGAAGAGCGCCTAAATGCTCAATCAAGCTCAAATAATCAAACTGAAAACACTTTTGATTTTTACTTACCTACAGAACAAGAATACGTGTCTCAGGTCGGTCAGGTTAGTATCCGTTTGACTAACAATCGCGCCATCATTGAGTTTGAAAACGCAATGAATGGTGATGCTGTTACCTGTGAAACTCTTGAAGATCATTTTGAGAACTTTTGGTTAAGCGACGGTGCTGATGCTAGTTATTGGTGGGGTTGGGGAAGCAACCAGTGCTTCGACGATGCGATGGGCAATGCTTCAATTATCTTTCCCCATAACCTGACGTTAAATCCAAATAGTGTTTATAGCTTTATTGGCCGGTCGGATAGCCGTTACCAAGAATCTGTAAAATACAATACCCGCTGGGATAGCACCCTGTTAAATTAACCATTTTTACTAACGCTATTTTATGTAAGGCCCAACATTTATTGGGCCTTTTAAGATCACAACAGTACATTTGTCTCGATAATCTAATATTTAATATCCGAGTAGAACACACATTTCACATCAATAGACGTCACACAATATGAACTTTGTCTCTCATTTTTTATAAACACATTCACCAGATCTCTAATTCAGCCTCATTAATCAGTTATGCCTTGAGTCACACTGTCATTTTGAGTTACCTTGTCTTATTCAAAGTCGTGGGTCACAATACGCTCTGTACCTGACTTTAATAGAAATCATTGGCTCCCAAAACGTAGTAACCTAGAAATAGGGTTTGAATAGGGATGTCCGATTGAATGGTGAAAAATTTGGACCACACATTAATAGAGCAAGTTGAAGGGATATGCGCATCTCGAGGCGTTAGATTAACACCTCAGAGAAAGCGAGTGTTTGAGCTCATTTTCTCTAATAAAAAAGCCTCCAGTGCTTATGAATTATTAGAGCAGTTGAAAGTCAGTGAACCGCAAGCCAAGCCTCCTACAGTTTATCGTGCTTTGGATTTCTTGTTGGAACAAGGTTTCATTCACCGAGTTGAATCAACCAATAGCTTCATATGTTGCTGTTCTTGCAATGCAAACAAACATTTCTCCCAACTACTGATCTGCGATAAATGTGGCACTGTGATAGAATTGCAAGACGATGCGCTTGTCACTCTACTCGCTAGTAACGCTGAGAAGCATGGCTTTCAATTGACCAATCATGTCATTGAATCGCATGGCATTTGCCAATCTTGCTCCTCCGAAATGAAAGAATAAGATTATAGAAGAACATTATGCGCGCTGAATTTGTAAACCCGTTTTTAGCTTCTTTGATGAATGTACTAAAAACGATGGCTTCTCTTGAATTGAAGCCACAAAAACCAAGAGTTAAGAAAGATGAGATCGCTCGTGGTGATGTATCCGGCCTAATTGGTATGGTTGGCACACAATCTCGTGGCTCAATGTCTATCACTTTTGATGAAGGTCTTGCCCTAGAAATCATGGAAAACATGTTGGGTGAACGACCAAATGGCTTGAACGAAGAAGTGACCGATATGGTGGGTGAAATCACTAATATGGTGACTGGTGGTGCAAAACGTATTCTTGCAGAAAGCGGCTTTGATTTCGACATGGCAACGCCAATCGTCGTATCAGGCAAAGGCCACACCATTCGTCATAAGTGTGAAGGTGCTATTATCATCATGCCTTTCACATCTCAGTGGGGTAACGCCTTCATCGAGATCTGTTTCGAATAGAGACAATCGAGTAAATAAAAAACGAAAGGCTGACGTACATACGTCAGCCTTTTTTATTGCCGTAAAACCAACGGACATAAAAAACGCCAACCGAAAGGTTGGCGTTTACAGTTATTACTTGGTGTTACTTAAACAGTCTTAAGCTTTCAGCGCTTTAAATGCGTTGATTAGACCGTTAGTTGAGCTGTCGTGAGATGTTACTTGAGCATCGTCAGCAAGCTCTGGAAGAATTTGGTTTGCTAGTTGCTTACCAAGTTCTACACCCCATTGGTCGAAGCTGAAGATGTTCCAGATAACGCCTTGAACGAAGATCTTGTGCTCGTACATCGCGATTAGGTTACCTAAAGAGCGAGGGTTGATTTGCTTAACAAGAATAGAGTTCGTTGGACGGTTACCTTCAAATACTTTGAAAGGTACAAGCTCAGCCACTTCTTCAGCTGTTTTGCCAGCCGCTAGGAATTCAGCTTCCACTGTCTCTTTTGTCTTACCGAATGCTAGTGCTTCAGTTTGAGCAAAGAAGTTAGACATTAGCTTCTGGTGATGATCAGATGCTGGGTTGTGACTGATAGCAGGAGCAATAAAGTCTGATGGGATCAGCTTAGTGCCTTGGTGAATCAGTTGGTAGAAAGCGTGTTGGCCGTTAGTACCAGGTTCACCCCAGATGATAGGACCTGTTTGGTATTCTACTGGGTTGCCTTCACGGTCAACAAACTTACCGTTTGATTCCATGTTACCTTGCTGGAAGTAAGCAGCAAAACGGTGCATGTACTGATCGTAAGGTAGAATCGCTTCTGACTCAGCGCCATGGAAATTGTTGTACCAAACACCAATAAGAGCAAGGATCACTGGAATATTGCTTTCAAACTCAGTTGAAGCAAAGTGGTTATCCATCTCGTGTGCGCCATCTAGTAGCTCAGCGAAGTTATCGAAGCCGATAGAAAGAGAGATAGAAAGACCGATTGCAGACCATAGTGAGTAACGACCACCAACCCAGTCCCAGAATTCGAACATGTTGTCAGTATCAATACCAAACTCAGCAACTGAAGTTGCGTTAGTTGATAGCGCTGCGAAGTGCTTAGCTACGTGTGCGTCATCACCCGCTTCAGCCAGGAACCAATCACGAGCAGAGTGTGCATTCGTCATTGTTTCTTGAGTCGTAAATGTCTTAGATGCTACTAGGAACAACGTTGTTTCTGGGTTAAGAGGCTTAAGTGTCTCAACAATGTGAGTGCCATCTACGTTAGAAACGAAGTGCATGTTCAGGCGAGTTTTGTATGGCGTAAGTGCTTCAGTCACCATGTATGGACCAAGGTCCGAACCGCCGATACCGATGTTAACTACATCTGTGATCTCTTTACCTGTGTAACCTTTCCACTCACCAGAAACGATGCGGTGCGTGAACAGTTCCATTTTTGCTAGTACTGCGTTCACTGCTGGCATTACGTCTTTGCCATCAACCATTACTGGGTTGTCGCTACGGTTACGTAGAGCAGTGTGAAGTACTGAACGACCTTCAGTCTTGTTGATTGCATCACCGCCGAACATTGCTTCGATTGCAGACTTAACTTCAGTCTCGTTCGCAAGAGCAAATAGGTGCTGCATCGTTTCAGCATCGATAAGGTTCTTAGAGTAATCCACTAAGATGTCAGAACCGAAACGAGTAGAAAAGCTCTCGAAACGCTTTGCATCTTGAGCAAACAGCTCTTTCATATCCATATCTTGAGCAGACTCAAAATGTGCAGTTAGAGCTTTCCACGCTTGTGTTTGCGTTGGGTTGATATTTTTCAACATGGTATCTATCCCGATGTTACTGTAGGTTTTATTCTAAACGTCACCTGGATGATGAATAGAACCCCCGATTAGGCGAAAGTTTATATTTTTCTGTGATGACCAAACCGCGTCACCACTGAAAGATTCTTTGTAATTTTTTTTCACGACGTATTATGCCGCATATGAAGAGCTGTACCTTGAGATAAATCAGGATTCGATTTCCTGATACAAGAATCGGTACAGACTCTAGCTCTAACATAATTAAATGTGAGCGATACCTGATAAATTCAAGTTCAAAAGATAGCGTTAAACCACTTTTTTTCCAAATACATTATAAAGGATGGCGTATGTGGATTCAGAAGACTATACACCTAAATGCACGAAAGCGTGGATTTCATCTCATTACTGATGAAATTGAACAACAGATACACGATATCAATTCTCTATCTGTTGGTTTATTACATCTTTTTATCCAACATACCTCTGCCAGTCTCACGCTAAACGAGAACGCTGATCCTACCGTCCGTACCGATATGGAATCACACTTTAATAAGTTTGTACCTGAGCGAGCACCCTACTACAGACACACCTATGAAGGCGATGATGACATGCCAGCTCACATTAAAGCATCGACACTTGGCACCAGTGTGACAATACCAATTAGCAATGCTCGTTTAGCTTTAGGAACATGGCAGGGCATTTACTTAGGAGAGCACCGAGATTGTGGTGGAAGCCGTACGGTTATTGCGACCATTCAAGGTGAATAACCTTAAGTAGCCAGCTATAAAACATTATTAAAAACATAATGATAGAAAACAAAAAAGGGTGACACAGTTATGTGCCACCCTTTAAAAACATGAGATATTCGAGTTAGTAAACCAGATTAGAAAGGCTGGTTTATCATGACCCTAAAGGTCCCTTCATCACCACCTCGAGCTAACTCAGCACGAACAACAATACCCTCTACTTGGAAACGAACCGCGCCGCCTAGGCTCCATTTCATATCCGAGTGCAGTGTTTTTATATCGTACTCATCCGCAACGCGCCCGACTTCGGCAAACGCGACCCATTGCCACCAAGGCAAATCGTAGTAGTTAATCAGTGGGATATCACCCAAAGGTTGCCAGTCAGGAATCACTCGGTACTCAGCAGAGTAATGAACCGCAGAACGTCCGTGGTAGCGACCTCCGGTATAGCCTCGTAAGCGATATAAACCACCCAATCGAGCTTGTTCAGTTTCCGGTGGACGAGCACAATCTTGCCCAGAGCAGTTATCCCAGGTTGGTGTATCAGCAGTATAGAAATCGAGTGCCACGACTTGTTGGTCGAACAGGTCACCTAAAGGGCCTAATGCGAAGTACTGACTGTTTTGGAACGTCCACTTCAACCATAAATCATCGTTAGACCAGCTTTCTGCGCCGGTCGTGAATTCAAGATTAGTATGAGAGCCCGTGGTTGGGTTACGTGTGCTATCACGGTTATCCCAATCCAATGCCAGACTAAAGCCTGTCGCCTCTTCAGTATTATTTAAACCTTCTAGCTCACGTGCCGTATAAAAAGGCGTAAAGATAATCGAGCTGACACCCGACTCGACGGGCGAAGCAAAACTCACATCTTTGATTGGCTGAAAAGCCCCTAACAAGCCATGTTCTGCAACATTGCCCCAAGGTAGCAAATACTTGAATTCAAACTGATAGTTTTGCTCTAAGCCATCGGCAATGGTTTTATCATCAATAGATGAATCGTTATCGCCTTGAGAGCCAATGTAATAAGGATTGTCGTTGAAGCGCGCTTGGTACATCTGAGTACTGAACAAAACATTCTCAGACAAAGCGTAGTTAAAGGCCGATAGAAAACCGACATAACTGTCTTTGTCTGAATAGAGTGCCATACCAAACAGAGCGGCTTGAGGTTGCCAAACGCCCTTTGCGACACCCGCAACCCCAAAGGTATTGCCCAAAGTTTCAGTACTAAAATAGAAAGGGACAAAGGCTGAATCTTTTTCTTCGCTCAAGACAGAAGAAGAAAAGCTGACACTGGCTAACGCCAAGACTGACGTTAGCCAGTGTCGAGTAGTTCGCTTGAACATCATTTAGTTTACAAGATCCATAGCTACTTCACATACTCCATCGCAACACGTGAAGTCAGCTTAGTGACTAACTCGTACGCGATAGTGCCGATATGTTCTGCTACTTCTTCTGAAGGTAAATCTTTACCCCATAATGTCGCTTCATCACCGACTTTATCTGCAGCATCAGGGCCAAGGTCAACCGTTAGCATGTCCATTGACACACGTCCTGCGATCGGTACTTTTCGTCCATTAACGAACACTGGAGTGCCGTTAGGAGCCATGCGTGGATAACCATCACCGTAACCAATCGCGATCACGCCAACCTTGGTATCACGTTCACTGGTCCAGTTAGCGCCATAGCCAACGCTTTCACCCGCTTTAACATCACGAACCGCAATCAGATGTGAGGTCAGAGTCATCACAGGCTTAAAGCCAAGTTCTTGCGCCGATTTATCAGCAAAAGGCGAAACACCGTAAGAGATGATTCCCGGACGAACCCAATCAAGGTGGCTATTAGGCCAAGCCAATAGACCCGCAGAGGCAGCAAGTGAACGCTCACCTTCACAGCCGTCAGTGAGAGATAAGAAAAGCTCAGTCTGTTCAACGGTGGTTGCTCTATCAAGTTCATCAGCACAACCAAAGTGGCTCATGTAACGTAGAGGTTTGGCAACATTCGCACATTGATGCAAACGCTCAACAAAGTTTTGGTATTGCTCAGGGCGAACACCTAATCGGTGCATGCCACTGTCGACTTTAAGCCATACCACAACGGGTGTTTCCAAATCTGCATTCTCTAGCGCGCTTAATTGCTCTTCACAATGCACCACGGTTTGAATGTTATTGGTCACCAGGATGGGTAAATCACCCGAAGAGTAAAACCCTTCCAGCAACAAAATGGGTTTAACAATGCCACCAGCTCGCAGTTGTAAGGCTTCTTCAATACGCGCCACACCAAAAGCATCTGAGTTCTTAGAGTGCTTGGCGATATGCAGTAAGCCGTGCCCGTAGCCATTCGCTTTCACAACCGACATAACTTTACACTGTGGAGCCTTCGACTTTATCTGGTTCAAGTTATGTTCGAGCGCGTTTAAGTCAATGCTTGCTGTCGCTGCTTTCATGTAAGTCATTAGCGATTACTCATCATCAAATGCAGGGCCTGCATAGTTATCAAATCGGGAGTGTTGACCTTGGAATGTCAAACGAACGGAACCGATAGGACCGTTACGTTGCTTACCAAGGATGATCTCTGCGATGCCTTTCAGTGAACTGTCTGGGTTATAAACCTCATCACGATAGATAAACATGATCAAATCGGCATCTTGCTCGATAGAACCTGATTCACGCAAATCCGAGTTTACTGGGCGCTTATCAGCACGTTGCTCTAGGGAACGGTTAAGCTGAGAAAGTGCGACAACCGGAACGTTCAGTTCTTTCGCCAACGCTTTCAATGAGCGAGAAATCTCGGCAATTTCAAGAGTACGGTTATCTGATAATGAAGGAACGCGCATTAATTGAAGGTAATCTATCATGATCATAGAGATACCATCATGCTCACGAGCAATACGTCGAGCACGCGAACGCACCTCTGTTGGTGTTAAGCCCGAGCTGTCATCGATATACATATTCTTCTTATCCATCAGAATACCCATACTCGACGAAATACGCGCCCAATCTTCATCGTCTAATTGACCGGTACGAATCTTGGTTTGGTCGACACGAGAAAGTGACGCTAACATACGCATCATCAGCTGTTCAGCTGGCATCTCTAGAGAGAAGATTAACACTGGCTTATCTTGCTTCATCGCCGCGTTTTCACACAAGTTCATCGCAAAAGTGGTTTTACCCATCGATGGACGTGCAGCAACAATGATTAAGTCAGAACCCTGTAGGCCTGCTGTCTTCTTGTTAAGGTCGTTAAAGCCAGTATCGACACCAGTAACACCATCTTGTGGCGATTTATATAGGATCTCGATACGTTCTAGCGTCTTCTCGAGAATGCTATCAACGTTTTGTGGGCCTTCGTTTTCACTTGCTCGGCCTTCTGCAATCGCGAAGACTTTACTTTCAGCAAGATCAACCAGCTCTTCCGATGTACGACCTTGAGGGTCATAACCAGAATCCGCGATCTCATTCGCCACACCGATCAAGCTACGAACCAGTGCTCGCTGTGCCACGATATCTGCATACGCATTAATGTTAGCGGCACTGGGTGTGTTTTTGGCTAAGTCAGCAAGGTAAGCAAAGCCACCTACGTCTTCTAGCTGCTCACGAAGCTCTAAATGTTCAGAGAGTGTAATCAGGTCCAGAGGAGAACTTTCTTCAAGGATATCCTTTACCGCTTCAAAGATCAGACGGTGAGGACGGCTATAAAAGTCTTTGGCCACAACCTTTTCAGCAACTGTATCCCAGCGTTCGTTATCCAATAACAAACCGCCAATAACAGATTGCTCAGCTTCTAATGAATGTGGTGGGACTTTGATGGCGTCCACCTGATCGTTGGCTGATTTCTGACTTTTGGTATCCACTATGACTACACTCAATAACTAATAATGATCGTTCATTATACCCAAGAACACTCATTTGTAATCCGTTCCTAAGCGTTTGTTTTATTCTTCAGGAAGAATTTACCTATTGCTGACGGAATTAACCAAAGGTAGCATTACGATCCTGCCATTCACTCACTGTATAACTAGAGGTATGCGTGTCCAAATTATTGGCTCTGAGCACTGGTCTTCTAAGCTCTGCTCTTCTAAGCACCAGCCTTCTGAGCTCTCCGTTGGCCTTAGCTGATGATGATGCTAAAGCCTCTGTCGATGCAATCCTCGACTCTATAGTAGTTTCAGAACCTACTGTTGAGCCGATCGTCGTTGCACCGACACCTGAAAAAGATATGGATATCGCACCAAGTGATACGAGTGACACAGAACTGCCGAACCCACTCAAGACGGAAGTCGAATTTGGGTATCAGTCGCATACTGGTAATTCTGATTCACGATCGCTAAATGCCCGCCTAAACGGTGAGTATACGGCTGGCCGTCATAGAACCAGTGGCGAATGGAAATACTACAACCTCTACAAAGACGGTGAAGAAGATAAAAGGCAATCGACTTACTCTGCTCAGAGTGACTACAAGTTAAGCCCTAAAACCTACCTTTACGGCAGCTTTAAAGGTGTCGATTCACGATACAGTGCTTACTTTAAAGACTACACAATCTCTAGTGGTTTGGGTTATCAGTTCTCGAACACTGAAGAGTTTGTGTTGGAAGTCGAAGTCGGACCGGGTTTTCGTTACCAAGAACCTAATCTCGATGAATTGGACGACGATGACATCATCTTCCCAGAGATTGTTGAAGAGGCGATTTTCCGTGGCAATGTGAATACATCATGGCAGGTGTTGAAGAATTTGCAGCTCAAGGCTGATGTGACGTTAGTATCTGGCCACAGTAACCTGAAATTTGATACAGAATTAGAAGCGATCAACGATATAACTGACAATATCGCACTGAAGATTGCTCACTCTCGTCAATACCACGATAAAGTGCCTCACGGATTAAGCAAAGAAGACTCTGTGCTGTCGATTAACCTGCTCTTTCAGTTCTAATCTCAAGAGCAGTTCTAGTCTCAAGAGCAGTTCTAATCTTAAGGCCACTTCTAACCTTGAGAACAGCCTGTTCAGCAATAACAGCTTTTGGATCACTGTAAGCTTTTTACTTACCATAACCCCTTCGCTATGTTTTCCTATATTTCAGACATAAAAAAACACCAGCCGAAGCTGGTGTTTAAAACTTTCAAAAGAAAGAATTCGTCTTGGTACTGAAATTACTCAGCTGCAACGATAGCGATTTTCGCAGTAGCAAAAACTTCAGAGTGAAGTTGGATGCTTACTTCGAATTCGCCGATGTTACGTAGAGCGCCTTCAGGTAGGCGTACTTCGCTCTTAACTACTGCAACACCAGCTGCTGTAATAGCATCTGCGATGTCACGAGTACCGATAGAACCGAATAGTTTGCCTTCGTCACCAGCTTTAGAAGCGATTGTAACGCCTTCTAGAGTGTTAACTGTCTCTGCGCGAGCTTCTGCAGCAGCTAGTTGCTCAGCAACTTTAGCTTCTAGTTCAGCACGGCGAGTTTCGAACATAGCAACGTTGTCTTTAGTTGCCATAACTACTTTACCCTGTGGGATAAGGAAGTTACGAGCGTAACCAGATTTAACGTTTACTTGGTCGCCAAGGCCACCTAGGTTACCGATTTTATCAAGTAGAATAACTTGCATTATCTTAGTCCTCTTAAACTATTGTTAACTATTACCGATTACTGATGCTTGTCAGTGTACGGTAGTAGAGCTAGGTAACGAGAACGCTTGATAGCGCGAGCTAGCTGACGTTGGTATTTAGCACTTGTACCAGTGATACGGCTAGGTACAATTTTACCAGCTTCAGTGATGTAGTTTTTTAGAGTTGCTACGTCTTTGTAGTCAATCTCTTGTACGCCTTCTGCAGTAAAACGGCAGAATTTACGACGACGGAAGAAACGAGCCATGGGCTATCTCCTGATCTAAATTTAATAATGCGGTATTAACACAGGCTTATAAATAAGCGTAAGCAAATGCTTGTAGTGAAAATACCTAAACGAGTTGAATAAAATTTAATGACCTAAAAGGCCAAAAAAGAATTACTCAGCAGCAGCTTCTGGCTTAGCTTCTTCTTCACGACGTGGTGCACGTTCTTCACGGTCATCACGACGAGGAGCACGCTCTGCACGCTCTTCTTTTTGCTTAAGCATGATAGATTGCTCAGTCACAGCGCCTTTAGTGCGCATGATCATGTTACGTAGAACTGCATCGTTAAAACGGAAAGCAGTTTCTAGCTCGTCCATCACTTCTTGGCCAGCTTCAACGTTCATAAGAACGTAGTGAGCTTTGTGAAGTTTGTTGATTGGGTAAGCCATTTGACGGCGGCCCCAGTCTTCTAGACGGTGGATAGTACCGCCAGCTTCAGTGATTGAACCAGTGTAACGCTCGATCATGCCAGCAACTTGCTCGCTTTGATCAGGGTGAACCATGAATACGATTTCATAATGACGCATTTGGTTGCTCCTTACGGATTATTAGCTTCCACGAAAGGCTCGGTCGTCCAAGGGAAGCAAGGAACTAAAGAAAAATGACCGAGTTTTAAGGACGGCAAATATTATAGAAAGAACCCGGTATTGGCAAGCGGTATTTGGCTAATAATGAAACAGTTTTTCTTTCGCCATCTAGCCATCTGTGATTCTGTCAATTTGTCACTCTACGCCCTAAAAAGAAACGCCCACCAGCAAGTGGTGAGCGTTAATAAATTCATAGACTTAGAGTCGTTTTGCCTTTTGACTCAGCTTAACCCTATTGAGCTAGGCGCTGACGTACCGCTTCGAACAGACAGATGCCTGATGCTACCGAAACGTTGAGGCTCGACACGCTGCCTGACATTGGGATCTTAATCAGGTCATCACACGTTTCACGCGTTAAACGACGCATACCGTCACCTTCTGCGCCCATCACAACGGCAAGAGGACCCGTTAGCTTCGCTTGATAGATATCATGCGTTGCTTCACCTGCGGTACCCACGAACCATACACCCTGCTCTTGCAGTGCACGCATTGTACGAGCTAGGTTGGTTACGCGAACTAGAGGAACGGTTTCAGCGGCGCCACAAGCAACCTTACTTACGGTTGCCGTTAGCGGTGAAGAGCGATCTTTAGGTACGATAACAGCCGCCACACCCGCAGCATCCGCGTTACGTAGACAAGCACCTAGGTTATGAGGGTCTGTTACACCATCTAGAACCAACAGCAGAGGCTGTTCGTGCTGCGCTAGGATATCGTCTAGGTGAGTTTCATTAAGCTGCTTAGCAGGCTTCACCTTAGCAATAAGACCTTGGTGATTTGCACCCTGTGCTTTTTCATCAAGCGGCTTACGGCCCATTTGTTGAATCGACACACCAAATTGCTGCAGTTGATTCAGTAATGGAAGAAGACGATCGTCTTGACGACCTTTAAGCACGTACGCTTCAATAAAGCGCGCTGGATCTTTTTCTAGTACGGCTTTCACCGCGTGAATACCGTAAATAAATTCGTTACTCATTGTCTCTGGTTACTCTTATTGCTCAGAGATGAATGACATCAAACCCGATGCACCCACCCCTGTGTTGTTTATTTCGAGAGTATGCGTCTTGCGCCTGATACTCTCGCATTAAAGTCTTTTCGCGTTAAAGTCATGTCGCATTAAACTAGCGCTGTGCTAAACCTAATTAGCAAAGCGCCTTATTAAGCTTAAGACTTATTAACCTTAAGGCTTATTAACCTTAAGGCTTATTAACCTTAAGGCTTATAAACTTAAGACTTATCAGCCTTTGGCTTACGACTTGCGGTACGCTTTTTCTTAGCTCGCGCCTTCGCAGCACCGGTTTTATTCGCTGATTTCTTCTTAGCAGAACTTTCAGAGCTACCGTCTGGTCGCTTAGTCGGTTCAACTAAAGGCGTCGCAGGTGCGCCCGGCTTATTACTCTTCACCGCTGAACGCTTCTTGCTTTTCGCCTTTTTCATCGCTTCAGCCGCACGCTTCTTGGCCGTTTTACCTTTACCACGAGGCTGACGATCGGTGTCTTCTAAATCAAAGTCGATTTGGCGAGTTTCTAGATTAACCGCAGAAACCTTCACTTTAACCGAATCACCTAAGCGGTAGATGTTACCTGAGCTTTCACCGACTAAACGCTGACCAACAGCATCAAATTGGTAGTAATCATTCGCTAGCGCTGAGATATGTACCAAGCCATCAATGTGCAGTTCAGTGAGACGAACAAAGAAGCCGAAGCCAGTCACGTTAGCAATTACGCCATCCATCACTTCGCCGACATGGTCTTGCATGTACTCACACTTCAGCCAGTCGTTCACTTCACGCGTAGCATCATCAGCACGACGCTCAGTCATTGAACACTGCTCGCCGTAGAAGTCCATATCATCGAAAGTGTAGTGGTAACCGCCGGTTGGCGTCCAACGCTCACTCTGACGGCCTTCTTCTTTCGCAATAAGGTACTTAATCGCGCGGTGCAATAGCAAATCTGGGTAACGACGAATTGGCGAGGTAAAGTGAGCATAGCGTTTAAGAGCTAAACCAAAGTGACCTGCGTTGTCCGCGTTGTATACCGCTTGCTTCATCGAGCGCAGTAGCATGGTTTGGATTAACTCACGATCTTCACGCTCATTAATCTGTTGCATCAGTTGTGCATAGTCTACTGGTGATGGCGACAGGCCACCTTCCAGCGTTAAACCTAGCTCACTAAGGAAACTCTTAAAGCCAGTTAAGCGCTCTTCTCCCGGAGTATCGTGAACACGGTACAGTGCAGGTTCTTTCGCTTTTTCTACGTAAGACGCCGATGCGATATTCGCAAGAATCATACACTCTTCGATGATCTTGTGTGCATCGTTACGGATGACGGGTTCAATACGGTCAATCTTACGATCCGCATTGAAGATAAACTTAGTTTCTACCGTTTCAAACTCAATCGCACCACGTTCGTCACGCGTTTTCTTAAGTACCTTGTACATCTTATGAAGCTCTTCAAGATGTGGTACTTCAGGCTCGTAACGCTCACGAAGTTCTTCATTGCCATCTAAGATAGCGCCAACTTTGTTGTAAGTCAGACGGGCATGAGAGTTCATTACCGCTTCGTAGTGCTTGTAACCCGACAGTTTACCTTTGTCTGAGATAGTCATCTCACACACCATACATAAACGGTCAACTTGAGGGTTCAATGAACATAAGCCATTAGAAAGGACTTCTGGCAGCATTGGCACAACTTGTGACGGGAAGTATACCGAGTTACCACGGTTAATCGCTTCTTTGTCTAGCGCGGTATCTGGGCGAACGTAGTAACTTACGTCAGCAATCGCTACCCACAGGCGCCAGCCTCCGCCTTTCTTCGCTTCACAGTAAACCGCATCATCGAAGTCACGCGCATCTTCACCATCAATGGTAACCAATGGCAGTTTGCGTAGATCAACACGTCCTTCTTTTGCTTCTTCAGGAACATGCTCACCGAGGTTTACGATTTGCTTATCTACCGCTTCAGGCCACTCTTGTGGGATCTGGTGAGTACGGATCGCGATCTGCGTTTCCATACCCGGAGCCATGTTTTCACCAAGAACTTCGGTCACTTTACCCATCATGTTACGAGAACGACCACCACGATCCGTAATTTCAATCACAACCACATTACCCATTCGAGCACCGCCTTTATGCTCGGTAGGGATCTGGATGTCGTGACTAATACGAGAATCATCAGCAACCACGTAAGAATGGCCATATTCTAGGAAGAAGCGACCAACAAGTGGCGTTTTGCGCTCTTCAAGAACACGAACCAAACGACCTTCACGGCGACCACGTTTACTGTTGTCAGTAGGCTGAGCCAGTACGTAATCACCGTGCATGATGGTTTTCATCTGGTGATGCGGCAACACGATATCATTGTCTTTACCCACACTGCCGTCTGGGCGAACCCAACCATGACCGTCTTTATGACCAATCACATAGCCTTTAATCAATTCCATCTTCTCAGGCAATGCGTAGCACTGACGACGGGTAAAGATAAGCTGTCCATCACGTTCCATTGCACGTAAACGACGACGCAGCCCTTCATATTGTTCCTCTCCAGCCAAACCCAAAGCTTCGAATAGATCGTTACGGTTCATTGGGATATTCGCGTCTGTTAGAAACGAAATAATGAACTCTCGGCTTGGTACTGGGTTTTCGTAATTTTTCGACTCTCGGTCGGCAAAAGGATCAACAGTGGTTGTCGCTGTCGTGTTTTCTGACATTGGTGTGTTTTTTGACATAGGCGGGCCTGCTTAAGCAAGGAATGTATATACCCCTAGTATATCTGATGCTAGGGGTAAGCTACAGATATGCTTTGGAAAAGCCTAAAATAACCTAAGATTGATACATATCTTCACTTTGTGAAACATCGCTTCATAGAGGCGGACTATCATCAAAATTTCAAGCAAACGATAAAACAAACGTTTGCGCCATGGATGAAATACACTATTATCCCGACACTTTACCAACTCCTGTTCTGAGTATTGATATGAAACTAAAACGCACCCTATTGGCTTCAGCAATGGCAAGCCTCGCTCTATTTCCATTTGCGAGTTCAGCAATGGAAAAAGCTGACCTGATGATTACCGATGCAATGGTTCTAACCATGAACCAAGACAAAACGGTTTATGAGAGCGGTACTGTTGTCGTAAAAGACAACAAAATCATTGCCGTTGGTGATGCTTCACTAGAGAAGCAGTACCAAGCGAAACAAGTGTTAGACGTGGATGGCGATATCGTCATGCCGGGTCTCATCAATACTCATACTCACGTATCGATGACGGTTTTCCGTTCGTTGGCCGATGATGTGCCTGACCGTCTTCATCGTTATATCTTCCCTCTAGAGAAGAAACTGGTATCGCGAGACATGGTACGCATTGGCGCTAATCTCGGTAACGTTGAAATGGTAAAAGGCGGTGTCACGACTTACGCCGACATGTACTACTTCGAAGATGAAGTTGCGAAAACTGTCGATAAGATCGGTATGCGTGCCATTCTTGGTGAAACCGTGATTAAGTTCCCAGTCGCAGACGCTGCCAACGCGGAAGAAGGCATCCAATACGCGCTGAATTTCATTGAAGAATACAAAGACCACCCGCGTATCACACCCGCGTTTGCCCCACACGCGCCTTACACCAACACCACAGAGATACTGCAGAAGATCTCTAAGCTCTCTCTAGAGCTCGATGTACCAGTAATGATTCACCTTGCAGAATCACACCGTGAAGAAGAGAAAATCGCCGAGCGTTCAGATGGGCTATCACCGGTTCAATACATGGACAGCATTGGCGCACTCAACAAAAACTTGGTGGGTGCACACATGATCCTTGTTGACGATCATGATATCGAGCTGGTGAAAAAATCGGATATGGGTGTGGCTCACAACATGAGTGCTAACATCAAGTCAGCAAAAGGGGTATCTCCTGCGCTTAAGATGTATGACGAAAACGTTCGTATTGGTTTAGGTACTGATGGCCCAATGTCTGGTAACACACTGAGCACCATTGATGAATTCAACCAAGTCGCTAAAGTTCACAAGCTGGTTAATAAAGATCGTGCCGCAATGCCGCCGATCAAAGTGATCGACATGGCAACAATGGGCGCAGCAAAAGCGCTACACATGGAAGATAAGATCGGTTCTCTTGAAGCCGGTAAACTCGCCGACATCATAGTGATCGATACGAAAGCGCCAAACATGGTTCCGGTCTACAACCCATACTCGGCATTAGTTTACTCAGCTAATTCTGGTAACGTTCGCCACACCATCGTTGACGGTAAGATCATCATGCAAGACCGCGACATGCTAACGGTCGATGAAGATAAGATTCGCCAAGAAGCACTCGATTTCACTAAAGTCGTTCGTAAGACGGTGATTGAATCTGGTGAAGTTGTTCAATAACGCCACCGAGTAAGATAAACCGTTTACCGTTAAGATCAAAAAAGGCCTCATAGGTATTTACCTACGAGGCCTTTTTAATACGGTATCTTTCTATATCAAGATAGATGGTTAACGAGTGCAGTCGTTCACCATCTAACCTTAATTTATATTCGTCATTACCAGAACACATCTCGGCGTTTTGCTCGAGCAATAATATTGTCCGGCATTCTCTGTTCCAGACCGCTTCGAAGCACGGTGATGCGTTTGTGTTGCCTATCATCCGCAGTCACCGAGTTGTATAACCAGCGGTAAGCATCTTCATAATCTAACGGGCTACCGTAATCACGCAGCAAGAGTTCCGCTAAGTGAATGCTTGCACTTAGATTACCCATAGAGGCCGCTTCACGTAAATACGGAATCGCGCGCTCTTTGTCTTGTTGAACCAAGGTTCCACGAGAATAATAACGACCTAGCTGCTCTAGTGCAGCCGGTAAACCTTGATGCGCCGCGTTTTCCATATAGTAAATGCCAAGCTCGACATCTTGTGGAACACACACGCCCCAAGCCAACATATCACCGTATAAAAACTCATAAGAAGGCAAGCTAATACGCGTTGCACGAGCAACGATATCTTCAACTAACTGGCACTTATCAGCTTTCACTCGCTCTAGGTGTTGATTATTCTCGATTAAATTAATCAGTTCAGCTTCTGTATATATTGGAACGGGCTCTCCCACGTCAGTCAAATTTGCATGACTCAAGGGTGAGCTCAGCGCCATTATCAATGAAGCTGCTACAATTCGTAGCTTCATACCTGCACTCTATTATCTGTCGCTAAAGTTATCTATTGAGGGCCGCAGAGGATTTCTACACGCACAAAACAGGGTGAACTTCACTTTCCATGATATCTGTATCGGCAATAACCCTGACGGCTTTAGACAAAACTTGCCGCCAATGGGCAATATTTTGCCTGATGACGCTTAAAAGATCACCATCAAAGAGTGCGTGGCTAAATTGCAGGTATTAAAAAGCCGACTTAATAAAGTCGGCTTTTAGAAAACTATTTCATTATCAGAGCACTTTAATTATCAAAGCACTTTAATTACCACAGTACGGTTCGTGCTGTGGTAATCACTCAACAGGCATTATGCGCCGTATGGGTGAACCTTGATGATAGTTTCGTTACGATCTGGGCCAGTTGATACGATATCAATTGGAACGCCAGTTAAGTCTTCGATACGCTTGATGTAATCTAGAGCAGCTTGTGGAAGCGCGTCGATAGATTTAGCACCAAATGTGTTTTCAGACCAACCAGGCATTGTTTCGTAGATTGGCGTCGCTTCTTCGAATGACTCAGCAGCCATTGGAGAAACTTCTAGGATAGAACCATCTTTCATCTTGTAACCAGTACAGATTTTTAGTTCTTCTAGGCCATCTAGAACGTCTAGTTTAGTTAGACAGATACCAGATAGAGAGTTGATTTGGATTGCACGACGCATAGCAACAGCATCGAACCAACCAGTGCGGCGTAGACGACCTGTCGTTGCGCCAAACTCGTGACCAACATCGCCTAGGTGCTTACCAACTGGGTCTTGTTTTTCAAGGCCATCGTATAGCTCAGTAGGGAATGGACCTGAACCAACACGAGTACAGTAAGCCTTAGTAATACCAAGGATGTAACCGATGTGACGAGGACCAAAACCAGAACCTGCAGCAACACCACCAGCAGTCGTGTTAGAAGACGTTACGTATGGGTAAGTACCGTGGTCGATATCTAGTAGCGTACCTTGAGCACCTTCGAACATGATCTTGTCGCCGCGCTTACGTGCTGCGTCTAGTTCGTCAGTTACGTCGATAACCATCGCAGTTAACATGTCTGCGTAGCTCATCGCTTGCTCAAGAACTTCTTCGTAGCTTACTGTTTCAGCTTTGTAGAAATGCTCTAGTTGGAAGTTGTGGAATTCCATAACTTCTTTTAGCTTCTCAGCAAATGCTTCTTTATCGAAAAGGTCGCCAACGCGTAGACCGCGACGAGCAACTTTATCTTCGTAAGCAGGACCGATACCACGACCCGTTGTACCGATAGCTTTAGCGCCACGAGCGATTTCACGCGCGTTGTCGATTGCAATGTGGTACGGAAGAATTAGAGGACAAGCTTCAGAGATGAAAAGACGCTCACGTACTGGGATACCGCGATCTTCAAGAGGTTTCATTTCTTTAAGAAGTGCGTCAGGCGATAATACTACACCGTTGCCAATAACACATTTAACGTTATTGCGTAGGATACCTGATGGAATTAAGTGAAGAACGGTTTTTTCACCGTCAATTACAAGTGTGTGACCTGCATTGTGACCGCCTTGGTAGCGAACCACGTATTTTGCATCTTCAGTTAAAAGGTCAACGATTTTACCTTTACCTTCATCACCCCATTGGGTGCCTAGAACGACTACGTTATTTCCCATCTTTCCAATTTCTGTTGCTAATTAAAAATGGATTCTAGCACCGAATCACATTTCTTGCAGTCATTTTTTGTTCATAATTGTTAAAGCTAACGACAAGCAAATTTGCAATGACACCGCGAAGATCCGTAAAGATGCTGATATTATTATCTTTTTACAGGCAAAAGGCAGCAACATGTCTAATTCTATCTGGCTCGCAATCGGGCTTGTTCTTATCGTTGAAGGGCTGGGGCCCTTGATTGCACCCAATGGCTGGAGAAACATGGTTGCTCAATTAAGCCAACAGCCAGACACGCAACTGCGCCGAATTGGCGGTTGCCTTGTGGTTGCCGGCGTCGTTATCGCTTTCATGACCTACCGCTAGGCTTTCTCAAAGCACGACTCTGTCGCTCGATTTCCCTCGAGGACCTAATGGCGAATATTCAGTCTTTAGTCTTTAGTCTTTAGTCTTCAGTCTTCAGTCTTCAGTCTTCAGTCTTCAGTCTTCAGTCTTCAAATAATAGAAAACAAAAAGGCTCCCATAATGGGAGCCTTTTAAGTTTTAACGTATTTTGCTTATTGAGCTAAGCATCCGCTAACGCATCAGCTTATTTTGCTGGAGCGCCGCTCGCTTGATTCATGTATTGGAAGAAGTCAGTCTTCGGATCCAGTACTAGAATGTCGCTCTTATCGCTAAATGATGTCTCATAAGCTTGCAATGAACGCATGAAGCCATAGAACTCAGGATCTTTACTGTAAACATCAGAGTAAATCTTCGCTGCTTCTGCATCTGCATCACCACGAGTGATTCGAGCTGTACGGTCAGCTTCTGCAAGAACTGTTGCTACTTCTAGCTCAGCTTGAGCACGGATAACTTCTGCTTTCTCACGACCTTGAGAACGGTGTCTACGAGCAACCGATTCACGTTCTGCACGCATACGGCGGTAGATAGATTCACTGATTTCGTCAGGAAGGTTAATCTTCTTCATTCGGAAATCAACAACTTCAACACCTAAATCAGCCATCGCACTTTCTGACGTTCCAGACAAAACGTTTTCCATGATCTTGTCGCGTTCGCCATCAACTTCTAGAGCTTCTGCAGCTGCTACCGTTGTGACGACTTCGCTATCAGCAGAGTCTGGCAGGATGTCCTTATTACGAGGGCCTGACACGATCTGCTTAATTTCACGAGCACCAATTTCAGAACGAAGAACATCTGTCACTTTACGCTCAAGAAGTGCTTCTGCCGTCATGATATTACCGCCGCCAGTACTCAGATAAAAACGTCCAAAATCAGCAATACGCCATTTTGCGTAGGTATCAATTAGAACGTCTTTTTTCTCTGATGTTACGAAACGGTCAGAACGACCATCCATCGTTTGAATACGAGCATCAAGTACTTTTACGCGATCAAACATAGGCAGTTTAAAGTGCAAGCCTGGTTCATAGATTCGTGATACGCCGTTGTCATCGAGAACTCGACCAAAACGAATTACCATGCCACGCTCGCCTTCTTGAATCACAAATAGTGACATCAATAGAAGGGCAATCGTCACAACTAATACAGGGATCATTAATTTACGCATTATTAGTATCTCCCTTGACGTGAACTGTCTGAACGAGTTTGAGTGCTAGACTTTGGATCCGCTTGAGTTTCTAACTCAATTTGATCGTAAGTTGATGATGCTTTTGCAGGGCGAGTGCCCGACTGAGAACCACCTTGTGCGCCTAGCTTATCAATTGGTAGGTATAGCAAGTTACCGCTTGATTCAGAATCAATCAGGACTTTCGATGTGCTTGAGTACACTTTTTCCATTGTATCAAGGTACATACGGTTACGTGTTACTTCAGGAGCAGCTTGGTATTCAGGTAAAAGCTTCTCGAACTGAGCAACTTGACCTAGAGCACCATTAACTATGCGCTCTGAGTAACCCACCGCTTCTTTCTTCAAACGCTCAGCTCGACCTGTTGCTTTTGGAAGAATGTCATTTCGGTAAGCTTCAGCTTCACGTTCAAAACGCTCTTCATCCTCTCGAGCCGCGATAGCATCATCAAATGCATCTTTCACTTGCTCAGGTGGACGTGCTGACTGGAAGTTCACGTCAACAATCAGAATACCCATGTCGTAGCTATCAATAATACGGTTCAACGTTTCTTGAGTGCTTTGACGAATCTGCTGACGACCACTTGTTAGGATACTATCCATTAGTGAGTCACCAATTACCGCACGAAGCGCAGAATCAGTTGCTTGACGTAAGCTATCATCCGCATCCGTTACACGATACAAGTACTTGTATGGGTCAGAAACACGGTATTGAACGCCCATTTCAACCGTCACAACGTTTTCATCTTTCGTTAGCATGGTGCCAGAAGCACGTAGAGAACGAATCGCTTGAACGTTAACCAGTTGCTCATCTTTAATTTCATCGATGAAGCGTGGGTGCCAGTTAAGACCCGGTTCTTCGATACGGTCGAATTGACCCAGTCGAAGTACAACGGCTCTTTCTGCTTCGCCAACGGTGTAGAAACCAGCGAAGAACCAGATAGCAATCGCAATGACAGCAATGACACCAAAGCCAATCGCACCGCCACCACCGATAGATGGCCCGTTACCGTTGCCACCTTTTTTACCAAACTTGCCACCTAACTTTTGACTTAGTTTACTAAACACTTCGTCTAAGTCTGGCGGTCCTTGATCTCGGCCGCCGCGATTATTGTTCTTACCCCAAGGGTCATTATCGCGGCCGTTATTATCGCCGTTGTTATTATTTCCAGGCTCATTCCACGCCATTAGAAAGCTCCATCATTTGATATGACGTTATACTGTAGCAGTCTCTTTGGTAACGATAAAGTCACCTAAGAGCGCCCCTTCTCTTTTTTCAAGTTTAGACCAATCTATTTGTTGCATTCGGATATCTATCAACAAGTTACCATTTTCATCATACTCTTCCTGTTGAATACATTTCATCTCGAAGAATAAGCTGCGAATACGGCCTTGATGTTGATGTGGAATACACAACCGGAATTGAACCATTTGACTCGCTAAACGCTCAGTTAAAGCCTCAAACAGCAGTTCAATCCCTTCTCCTTCCATTGCAGAAACCCAAACAGCGCGTGGTGCGCCCTCTTCGTCTCTTTCAATTCGAGGTTTTTGGTCTTCCATGCAGTCAATTTTATTCATGACTACAAGGGTTGGCACTTCATGAGCATCGATTTCTTCTAATACTTCATGAACAGCCTGAATGTTCTCACGAAAGCGGTCATCACTGGCATCAACAACATGTAACAAAATGTCAGCTTCCTGCGTCTCTTGTAACGTAGCCTTGAACGCAGCGACCAGATCGTGCGGTAGATGACGGATAAAACCTACGGTATCTGCGAGAATTGCAGGCCCGACATCTGCCAATTCAATCTTACGTAGTGTTGGGTCTAGAGTTGCAAACAGTTGGTCTGCCGCATAAACACCTGCACTAGTGATTTGATTGAAAAGTGTTGATTTCCCTGCGTTGGTATAACCAACCAAAGAAATTGTTGGGATTTCAGCTCGATTACGAGCACGTCGTCCTTGTTCACGCTGCTTAGCCACTTTCGCTAAACGACGTAATATCGCTTTTATACGGTCACGCAACAAACGTCGATCGGTTTCCAGTTGAGTTTCACCTGGACCACGAAGACCAATACCACCTTTCTGCCTTTCAAGGTGAGTCCAACCACGAATCAATCGGGTAGAGATATGACGAAGCTGAGCGAGCTCAACTTGTAGCTTACCTTCATGAGTTCGCGCACGTTGTGCAAAGATATCTAAGATTAAACCCGTGCGATCAATCACACGACATTTACACAATTGCTCGAGGTTTCGCTCTTGGGCAGGAGAGAGAGAGTGGTTAAAAATCACAATTTCAGCACCGGTCAGCTGAACGGCTTGAGCGATTTCTAGGGCTTTACCTTCTCCAACGTAGTATTTAGGGAGTGGGGATTGTCGGCTACCAGTAATCACTTGTAGCGTTTCTACCCCCGCTGAGGAGACCAGCATTTCACATTCGCTTAGGTCTTCCCATTCTCCCTCTTGCGTGAAGTTGATATGAACAAGTACGGCTCGCTCGCCGGATTCATAACGGTCAAACAAGCAACCAACTCCTTATTACAGCGCAAGCTGTATCAATTGAACGATTAATCTTCAGTCTTCTCTGGACGATCAGATGGCGCACGCTGTTGCTCGCCGCTGTGGTGACTAACTGCACGAGCAGGAACCACAGTAGAAATCGCATGCTTGTAAACCATTTGGTTTACTGTGTTCTTCAATAAGATCACGAATTGATCGAAAGACTCGATCTGACCTTGCAGCTTGATGCCGTTAACAAGATAGATAGAGACTGGAATGCGCTCACGACGGAGTGCATTTAGGAATGGGTCTTGTAGCGATTGCCCCTTAGCCATTTTATTTTCCTTATTTATATTTTGTTGTAATTATTTAGCTAGTGGTGCACAAAAAGGTGCGGCCTTTGCATCTGAGCTAAACGAATAAAAAAACTCCGTTGTTATTGAAAGGCTGTGATTTTTAAAAGCCTCAATAACTGATCCTTTTCAGAGTATATTCACGCAAAAGCGATCACATTATACACAGCAATACTAATCAGATGCTATTGCATCTGAAAGAGTTTCTAACGCCTGTTCAATGTTTTCGCTATCCAACCAAGTTAAATCATCCCAACTGCGTAACCAGGTGATTTGTCGCTTGGCCAATTGACGGGTTGCGCAGACACCACGGAAAACCGCTTCGTCTAAATCGCAATTCCCATCTAAATAATCCCACATCTGCCTATAACCAACGCATCGGATCGATGGCAGTTCAGGGTGAAGATCGTCTCTGGCATATAACGCCTTCATCTCATCTTCAAACCCCGCCTCTATCATCTTCTCAAAGCGAAGTTCAATGCGGCGATGGAGCTCTTTCCTTTCCTTGGGAGCTATTGCAAATTGTTTTACACGAAATGGCAGGCTATCGCCTTTCGTTTGAGTTAGCTCTGTTAATGTTTTACCCGAAATTCGGTAAACTTCCAATGCCCTTGAAAGCCTTTGTGGATCATTTGGGTGTATTCTTTCAGCGGATACGGGATCTATCTCTCTTAATTGATCATGCAATGCCTGCCAACCCTGTTCAATAGACTCCGCTTCAATCTGCTTACGAATCTCTTGATCCGCGGCCGGTAATGGCGATAAGCCTTCCAACAATGCTTTGTAGTACAGCATTGTGCCACCAACCAGTAACGGGATTTTTCCTTCCGCTACAATCTTATTCATTTCATTGATCGCATCACGACGAAAATCTGCCGCAGAATACGCTTCGCTTGGATCGAGAATATCAATCAAACGATGGGGCGCGAGCGCGAGCTCTCCTGCATCCGGTTTAGCGGTGCCGATATCCATGTCTTTGTAGATCAATGCTGAGTCGACACTGATGATCTCTACTGGGTACTTCTGACGTAAGCGGATAGCTAAATCTGTTTTTCCTGATGCCGTAGGGCCCATTAAAAACAACGCTAAAGGTAATTTTTCAGTCATGATATTTTGTATTTGTTTCTCTGTTAGAGCGCTTTATAAAAAAGGGCTTCGTATCGCGATACATTCAGTTGCAAAGATAAATGCCATCGCGAAAAAGTTAAACCGTAAACGCGGCTATGGTCGCTGAAAAGTCGATAGGATTTACAAACTCTGGATCATCTAATGGAAGTAGACCATGCCAGAGCTGTTCAAGTTCCCCAACTAGTTGAACCGCTTCAGATAAAGTGTAGTCGCTTTTTACTTGTGCCGTTTGAATCCCGATCCAGTTGACCAATGATGGCAACATATCGTTAAAAACATTAGCAGCGTTAGAACCATTATCTGCGTTAAAAACAGTAGCAGCGTGATTATCGACAATCTGAGCGTTTAATGAAGCCGCGTAAGATAACAGATCTGGGATCAAAATTTGTAAGTTTTGCTGCCTCAAAGGAGAAGGCACGCCCATCACCATCACCATTACCGCTTCACTGTTTCGCGCCTTAAGCTCAATCCCCAATAACGCCAGTGTTTGGCTCAACGCCTTAGCAACCTCGACAAGTTCACTACCAAGCTTAATCGATAAAGGCACCAATAGCGGTTGGCTTTTTAACGCCCCTTCTCGAGTATCAAGTTGGCCAATCACACGTAGCAATTCCGCTTTGGCTAGAGACACCAATACGCTGCCGTTCTTATTGCCCATTACCAAATATTGGCGTTCCACTACCGAGACTGCTTTGCCTAAGTCCGTCACAGGAGCTCTTGGTTTTGAATGAACAGGATTCTGTTGAGCAGGCTTAGCTTCTTTATTTCCTTTATTTTCTATATTGTCTTTGGTTTCTACTGGTGCCACATGCTCTTGAGGAGATGATGGGGCTACAACTTGACCATCAAAATCTGGCGTTTTCAGAAGCTCTTTATAGGCTTTCACTTCTCGCTTAGAGGGCGCGGGGTCACCGTGATGCTGGTTTGGCTCTTTCTCTTTTTTAGGTTCAGGTCGGGACTCGATCCACTCTTGACGAGGAGACCCGGTAAAACTGGTTTCGCGGGCCGACGAGCCTGTGTTAGCTGAACTAATGTTAATAGACGAATCTAAGTTGGTTGAAGAGCCCCTGCTAGACGATGAACCTCGGTTGGCTGTGGAGCCATAATGTTGCCCACCATCATTAACGCTGTGTTGAGGTTGATCATAAGCGCGCTCAGACTCTGCTTTTCTCGGGTAGGCTGGCGTTTGCTCAATAGCATGTCGCTCACTATCAGATACTTGGGTTTGATTCGAACGGCTAGGCATTGAGCTTTCAGGCTCTGAGAAACTGGCCACTTCACCGATACCAGAGTTCGAGCTATCTTGCTGATGGTGAATCACTTCTGACTGATGAAACGCAGACTGCTTGATCGGTGCTGCATCAATTTGTTTGCTTTGGGCTAGTCCATCACTCAGTGCTTGATAAATAAAGTCATGCACAAGACGAGCTTGATGGAAACGCACTTCGTGTTTGGCAGGGTGAACATTCACGTCCACCTGATGTGGGTCTAGCTCAATGAACAACACATACGTCGCAAATTGGTCTGGGCGCAGGCTAGTCTCATAGCTTTGACGAATCGCATGATTGATCAGCTTGTCACGCATCATACGACCATTCACATAACAGTATTGCAGATCGCTTTGTTGTCTTGCTCCTTCTGGCGTGGTGATCCAGCCATGAAGTTTTAGACCTTGATGTTCTAGCTCAATCTTAAGCATATGACGAACAAAAGGATTGCCACATACCGCAGCGATGCGCTTTTCTGCTTGAACTTGTGTTTTGGCAGCGCGGTACTGACGAATCATTTTACCGTTATGGCGAAGGTTAATGGTCACATCAAAGCGACTCAATGCGATGCGTTTAAGCAGCTCATCAATATGCGTGAACTCGGTTTTCTCGGTGCGTAAGAACTTGCGGCGTGCTGGCGTATTGAAGAACAGGTCCAACACCTCAACCGAGGTACCAATGGGATGTGCTGCAGGCTGCAGTTTCACCTGCATATCACGGCCTTCACTGTGTGCTGCCCAAGCTTGATCTTGAGTGGCAGGGCGTGAAGTCATGGTTAAGCGCGCAACAGAGCTAATACTTGCGAGCGCTTCACCACGAAAACCAAGGCTAACGATCGCCTCGAGGTCATCAAGGGTATGGATCTTGGAGGTAGCATGACGACTCAGCGCCAACGCAAGCTCATCTTTAACGATGCCCTTACCGTTGTCACGAACGCGGATCATCTTAGCGCCGCCTTTCTCGATATCAATATCGATACGTGTGGCACCTGAATCCAAACTGTTCTCAACCAGCTCTTTTACAACAGAAGCTGGTCTTTCTACCACTTCACCCGCTGCGATTTGGTTAGCTAATCGAGCTGGCAGTATTTTGATCGTCATATTTATAGCTACCTTACTGCCATTGATGGAAACATGTCTGCGTTAAAAAGCTTACTTGTGCGGAATAATCAACACCTGCCCCACCGCTAGGCTGTCAGATCGTAGCTTATTCGCTTGGCGAATACTGTTAACACTCACGCCGTACTTCGAAGCAATCTTGCCAAGATAATCACCTCTTGCGACTTTATGTTTACGCAGAGGGACATCTTTCACTTCAACCGTAATACGTAGCTTCTGACCCACTCTCAGTGTTTCAGACTTCAAGCGGTTCTCACGTTTGATATCTGCCACCCGTACTTTGTAACGGCTGGCTATCTTGCCGAGATACTCTCCAGACTTAACCGTGTGAGTGATGGTCTTAGTTTTCACTGCGCTGCTTGATGATGAGCCTGAAGCACTGCTTGGGATCTTAAGCACTTGGCCGATCGCAAGGCTGCTCGATTTCAGATTGTTGAATTTCATCAACGTCTGTGTCGAGGTGCCATATTTACTCGCAATCACCGATAAAGACTCACCACGAGACACTTTATGTTGGCTCACGCTACCCGTTGACGACGTTGCGTTAGACAAGATAATCCCTTCTGGCGGGTTAGCCTTCAAATACTTAACGACCGCTTTGGTCACTGCTCGTGCCAATTTATCTTGGTGCGAACGTTGGAAGAGCAGCTTCTCTTCGGTCGGATTCGAAATAAAGCCCGTCTCGACCAAGACCGATGGTATCTGTGGTGAACGTAATACTGCCAAACTGGTATTGATTGGTTTACTGTTATGAAGCTTAGCAACCTTACCCATCTCAGACAGAATGGTTGTTGCAAGCTTATAGCCCTCTTTCTGTGAGTGGCTGAACTGCAAATCAAGCAGAGTTTGGTTTACGTTCTTATCATCAATATTGCCAGTGAAAGCCGCACCGCTACCACCGAGTAATTCAGACTGCTTCTCTTTGTTCTCGATCCATCGAGAGATCTCGGTATTTGCGCGTCGAGTATTCAACACAAACACCGAACCACCTCTTGGTTGAGGGGTCGTAAAAGCATCCGCGTGAATAGAAATAAACAGATGAGCTTCGTTTTCACGAGCAATCGCGACACGTCGGTTAAGGTTTACAAAGTAGTCGGCGTTACGGGTCATACGAGTTTTGATCCCAGGAACCGCATTCAACTGTGCAGCAAGCTTACGAGAAATACTCAGAGTCGCATTCTTTTCATACTTACGACTTGGACCAATAGAGCCTGGATCCTCACCACCGTGACCAGGGTCAATCACGATCAGAATGTCTTTCTGACGTTTAACCTGATTAATATTTTTGCTCACCGTTGGTTTACTCGGCTTCGACGTCGTAGCCCCCTTGCTTGCCGCACCATGAGGTAGATCGATCACCAGACGATGTCCGTACTGACCACCAGGAGTCGGGCTGAGTTTAAACAACTCTGCTGTAGAGGATTTCTTCAACTCAAAAACCAAGCGATAGGTATTTTTGTCTGGCGGTGAACTCTTACGAATCTTAGATAGAACGGGGCTATCTTTCACCACGACCGGTAACTTAGTTGCAAGGTTGGTATGTTTTAAATCGACCACTAAACGACTCGGGCTACTCAAGGTGAAATAGCTAAAGTCCGCTTCTGATTTTAAGTCGATAACCACACGAGTTTCTTCTGGAGAAGGCCAAACCCTTAAACTTTTCAGTGAGTTTGCAGAAACAAGTGAAGAAAACAGTATAGAAAAAACAGCAGCCATCATGGCTACTGCTGAAATAAGGCGTCTAGAAATCAACATAACTCCAACTGACTAAGTAAGCGCTGTCCGTATTCACTATTAGCGGTTAAAGAAACAATACGGTGATCGTCTTGGTAACGAATATCAATGTCCAAATCGGCTTCTGGTAGCATCCCATAGCCTTTCTCAGGCCATTCAACCAAGCAGATAGCATCTGGTGTGAAGTAATCACGAATCCCCATGAACTCCAATTCTTCAGGATCGGCTAAGCGATAAAGATCGAAGTGATATACCTGCCAATCGGCAAGTTGATAAGGTTCAACTAGAGTATACGTTGGGCTCTTTACATTTCCTTGATGGCCAAGTGCTTTTACAAAGCCACGACTGAAGGTCGTTTTACCTGCGCCAAGATCACCATGCAGATAAATAGTCGTCTGCTGTGAGCAAAGATTAGAAAGCTCCGTCCCTAATTGAATCGTTGCTTGTTCATCTTTCAAAGTAAATTGTTTCGTGCTCATGAATACGTTCTCTAAAAATCGATCGTTGACTATATAAAAATCAAAAGAACAAGAATAGTAAACCGTGATGCTTTTAGTAGACAAGCACTCAAGTGTAAGTTCTATGAAAAATACTGATCAAAACACGTCAGTTCTGGTCAATATCACTAAGATCCGTTAAGATCCGCCCCCATTTTTGCCGAACCTAGTTTTAATTAGCCTTATCTCTAATTGTAAAACAGAGAAAATAAGAATTAAGAATGAAGCCATGAATCTAGACCATCTTGCTGAAAAAATTAAAATCTGGGGAAAAGAGCTCGGCTTTCAAAAAGTTGGCATCTGCGATGTTGATTTAAGTGAACACGAAGCCCCTCTTCAAGCATGGCTAGATGCTGGCAACCACGGCGAAATGGATTGGATGGCTCGACATGGAATGATGCGCGCACGTCCTGATGAACTTCATCCAGGCACCATTCGAGTGATCAGCGCCCGAATGAACTACCTACCACCAGAAGCTCAGTTTGCCTCTAACCTAAGCGATACCACTCAAGGCTATATCAGCCGTTATTCTTTAGGCCGCGATTATCACAAATTGTTCCGTAACCAGTTGAAAAAGCTGGGACAAAGGATCGAAAAAGAGGTCGAAGGTTTAGACTCACGTCCTTTCGTAGATTCAGCGCCTATTTTGGAAAGACCGCTCGCTCAAAAAGCGGGGCTGGGTTGGACAGGTAAACACTCATTAATTCTTGATAAAGAAGCGGGCTCTTGGTTCTTCCTAGGAGAATTGTTAGTTAACATTCCGCTTCCTGTTGATGAACCCAGTGTCGATGAGTGCGGAAAATGCACCGCATGTATCACTTCTTGCCCAACGGGTGCCATTATTACTGATGGTGTCGTGGATGCTCGAAAATGTATCTCATACTTAACCATTGAATACGATGGTGTGATCCCGGAAGAATTTAGAGACGCCATTGGTAATCGTATTTATGGTTGTGATGACTGTCAGTTAGTGTGCCCGTGGAACCGTCATGCCGAACTCACAGAGCAAACAGACTTTCATCGTAGAGAAGATTTCCAAGAAGCCGATCTGGTTTCACTTTCAAGTTGGGATGAAGCCACCTTCCTAAAGAAAATGGAAGGCTCAGCAATAAGACGTATTGGCCACACCCAGTGGTTACGCAATATCTTTGTTGCTATGGGCAATGCGCCATTTCAACAACGCATTGTTGAAACACTAGAATCTCATCAAGGCAAAAACGAAATGCTAGATGTGCATATTGAGTGGGCTTTGAATAAACAACTACAACAATTACCCAACGCTAGCGGTGTGCAAAGAAGTAGCAGTAAAATATCCACCAAAAAGCACAGACTGATACGTATTGTTGAGAAAGGACTGCCAAGAGACGCCTAGCCCTTTAGGCATCAACGATTGGCTAGCTAACCTACCTAAATAGTCCAACATTTAAGACAACCCGTTGCACATAATTTTAGAACAATGTTTGACCTTGTTCTCAATTTTAGCAATGTGGAAAAAATTCAGAACTCTCGTAAACTTCCGACACTCTCACAAAGTTAAACACAGTACCGATAAATGATTAAGATCAAAAAACAACAAGTTAACGATCTTTTATCAAATTCAAGATAAACACTCAAACTGATAAAAAACAACAAGTTACGATCGCCACAATTCAGCTAATATATTGAAAACAAGAAAGATCTTTTGGGGATATGTAAAGAATTAAGTCTGAAATAACTTTATCAACCAAGTTATCCACACCTAACATTTTGTGGATAAGTCTGTTTATAGATGTGAAAAACCTCAAGTATCTGCTTCAGAGACCTGATGTTTACTAGCATTCCAGTTGCTAAGAAAAATTTAAGACAAAAAAATATCCACCATGATGGAGGATTATTTGCTTTTTGGGGGGATTATGCTTCGCAGCATTAAAGAAAGAGCGTGACCTTTAAGGTCGCCTTTAAACTCTGTGATCTAAAGAAAAACACGGTGGTTTAAAGAGTCTTAATAGCTTTTTAGAAGAAAGCTGGAGCGATACATCGGGTTCGAACCGATGACCTCAACCTTGGCAAGGTTGCGCTCTACCAACTGAGCTAGTATCGCATTAGTTAATCGCTGCTCTTACTGCCTTGGGCAGCTCTTACCGCCTTGGGCAACAGATAGCGCTTAACTGTAATGTGGTTGCGGGAGCCGGATTTGAACCGACGACCTTCGGGTTATGAGCCCGACGAGCTACCAAACTGCTCCATCCCGCGTCCGGATGTTTCTCTTTTCGCTTCATTAACGTTAAGTACAATGAAACTAAACCATTTTCATCTTCAGCATAAAGCGTGAGATAGAAATTGGAGCGATACATCGGGTTCGAACCGATGACCTCAACCTTGGCAAGGTTGCGCTCTACCAGCTGAGCTAGTATCGC